>JAPVWS010000437.1 GCA_027493295.1 Candidatus Versatilivorator vitaminiformans
CGTGGCTTTTACCGAAGCCGTGGTGGGCGCCGGCATCACGGGAGTGCTGTTCATCGTGGTCCTTTTCCATACCTCCCGCCGGAGCATCGATTGAGAAAGATCTCCCTGATCGCGTTGGTCCTGTTTGGCGCCTTGCTGCTCTATGCCTCATCCGGTCTGCCCGGCCACGGCGATCCCGACGGGCCCAGCCACCGGGAGCGGAGCCGGGCGGGCTCGCCGGTCGCGGCGGCCCACTATATTCGTCATGCCCAAGGGGATGCGGCCTCTCCCAACATCGTGACCGTGGTTCTGGCGGACTACCGCGGCTTCGACACGCTGGGAGAGACGGTGGTGGTCTTGACCGCCGGACTGGTGTGCTACTTGATTCTCAGACGGAGCCCATGACCTCCAGTTCCAGAAATCCAATTCTGATTACCGCCAGCCGGCTGCTGGCTCCCTTCATCCAGTTGTTTGCCCTCTACGTGATCTTTCACGGCCACTTCGGCCCCGGGGGAGGATTCCAGGGAGGGGCATTGCTGGCCGCCAGCATTTTGATGCTTCGGCTCTCGGTGGGTGCGGAGAGGTCGGAACTCAAATTCAGGAAATCCTGGGGGACGCCGGTGGGGGCGCTGGGAGCCATGATCTTTGCCGGCACCGGCCTGCTCACCCTCCTGCTGGGCGGCCGGTTCCTGGAATATCATTTTCTGCCGCTTCCGGATCTGAGCCGGGCCGAGCTTCATTCCACCGGGATTCTGCTGATCGAGGTCGGAGTGAGCCTGGCCGTCATGGCGGTGCTGGTGGCCATTTATGACGACATCATGGAGGGGCCCGGTGGAGATTGAGTTTATAGCGGGTCACAACCTGTATTGGATCATCTCTCTGTTGCTGCTGGTGGGGCTCTACGGGATGCTGGCCAAGCGGAACCTGGTGAAGAAACTGGTGGGCATGAATATTTTCCAGACGTCCATCATCCTGTTCTACGTTGCCATCGCCTCCAAGAAGAAGGCCACCGTGCCGGTCATTGACGCGGCGTTGGGTTCGGTAGACCCTGCTCACTACATCAATCCGTTGCCGCACACCTTGATGCTGACGGCCATCGTGGTGAGCGTGGCCACCACCGGAGTGGGTTTCGCGCTGCTCATCAGCATCTTTCGGCGATACGGGACCCTGGATGAAGACACGTTGTTGAAACGAATGAGATGATTGAAGCCAACCTGCCCCTGCTGGTCCCGCTCACCTTTCTCATTCTGGCTCTCCTCATACCTCTGATTGGCGTCCGGGTTCCCGGCGCCGCCTACCCCCTGGCGTTGGCCGCGGTTCTGGCGTCCATTCCCATGGCGGGATTCGGCTTGTTCCGGGTGATCGAGGGCGGACCGGTCACCTACACCCTGGGGGGATGGGAAGCTCCTGTCGGAATCGAGTTGGTGTTGGATCCGCTGGCGTCGTTCCTGACGCTGGTGGTGACGGTGGTTTCCTGCCTGGTGTTGATTCACGCCCGCCATGTGGCCTCGGTGGAGCACCCGGACAAGCGGGTCCCCTACTACAGCCTGGTGCTGCTGCTGCTGGCCGGGTTCTGCGGAATCCTGTCGACCGGAGACCTATTCAATCTCTATGTCTTCCTGGAGATCAGCTCTCTTGCGGGCTACGGACTGGTAGCCATCGGGGACAAGCGGTCGCCGGTAGCGGCCTATCGCTACCTCATTCTGGGTAGCGTGGGAACCGGTTTCTACCTGCTGGGCATCGGATTTATCTATGTCATGAGCGGGTCCCTGAACATGGCCGACCTGGCCCGAATCCTCCCCCACATCCTCGACCAGCCGCCCGTGCTGTCGGGATTGATTCTGATGGTGACCGGTATCGGCCTCAAGATGGCGCTTTTCCCGCTGCATTTCTGGCTGCCGGACGCCTATTCCAGTGCGTCCTCGGCCACCTCGGCGCTGCTGGCGCCGTTGGGTACCAAGGTGGGCGCCTATATCCTCATTCGAGTTCTATTCTTTGTCTTCGACCCCGCCGAGGTAGAGCAGAGGGTGCCCATCGCCTCCGTAATCGCCTGGCTCTCGGCGGCTGGAGTTCTTTACGGGTCGCTCATGGCCCTGGCCCAGCAGGAACTCAAACGGATGCTGGCCTACAGCAGCGTCGCACAGATCGGATATATCGGGCTGGGCCTGGGGATGGCCAATCCCCTGGGATTCACCGGAGCGGTGCTCCATATCCTGAATCATGCCTTTATGAAGGCCGCCCTCTTCCTGGTCGCAGGCAATTTGCGGGTGAAGGTCGGCCATTCCAATATCGCGGACATGGACCAACGACTGAGCCGTCAGATGCCCTGGTCGATGGCTGCACTTGTGGTTGCGGCCCTGTCCATGATCGGGCTGCCGCCGACGGCGGGATTTTTCAGCAAGTGGTACCTGGTGTTGGGAGGCATCCAGGGTTCCGACTGGGTTTTTGTGGCTGTCATTCTACTGGGGGGACTGCTGAACGCCATCTACTTCTTCAGAGTCGTTGAAAGGGTGTATCTCCCGTTTCGAAAAGGGTCGTCGGACCACGCCGCCGCCGACGGAGTCCAGGAGGTTGTGGAAAGCAGGGAAGTCAGGCTTTCCATGCTGGCTCCCACGCTGGTTCTGGCAGGAGGTCTCCTGGTACTGGGCCTGGCGAGTTCCTTCCTGGTGAATCGGGTGATTCAACTCATGATTCCGCCAGGCCTCTAGTACGCATCGCGGGCGCAAGCCGATGGCTTCGCTCGAGAGCCAACCTTCATGAACGATTTGTCGACCTATCCATCGGCCGTACCGCTGCTGGCGATTCTTGTTTCCGCGGCAAGCGTGCCCTTGATCGGGATCAGCGCCCGCCGTCCCAACCTGAGGGAATTCTGGACGCTGCTGGCCGCCGGCGCCAAGTTCGCACTGGTGCTGTCGCTTCTCCCCTCGGCACTGGTGAGCAGGGCAGCCGAGACTCGACTGTTTCAGATCTCACCCGGAATCGACCTGACCTTGCGGGCCGACCCGTTCGGGGTTTTCTTCGCACTGATCGCTTCCGGTCTCTGGATATTGACTTCGTTCTATTCCATCGGATACGTCCGGGGTCTCAAGGAAAAGCACCAGACCCGCTATTTTGCCAGCTTTGCCCTGTGCCTTTCGGCGACTTTGGGCGTGGCCTTCGCCGCCAACCTGCTGACTTTCGTCATCTTTTTCGAAATCCTCACCATTTCAACCTATCCGTTGGTGATTCACAAGCAAACCCCTGAGGCGATCGCGGCCGGCCGCAAGTATCTGGCCTTCACGCTGACGGCGGGGGTGGTGCTGGTGGCCGCCATGGCCGCCACGCTGCAGTTGACGGGAACCCTGGAATTTCAGGCGGGCGGCCTGAGCGCGTTAGAGGACCTGTCACCGGTCGAGGTCAAGATCCTGTTCGGGATGTTTCTGGCAGGAGTGGGAGTGAAGGCCGCCATCATGCCCCTGCACGCCTGGCTGCCGGCGGCCATGGCAGCGCCCACGCCGGTCAGTGCCCTGCTTCACGCCGTGGCCGTCGTAAAATCGGGGGTTTTTGGGGTGTTTCGAGTGGTGGGCTTCGTCTTCGGTCCGGAGACGCTCAGTCGATACGGACTCAATGAGGTCATGCTCTGGCTTGCCGGCAGCACCATTCTGCTGGCCTCCTGCCTGGCCTTTTCCGAGGACAACTTGAAACGGCGCCTGGCCTACTCCACCGTCGGCCACCTCTCATACGTGGTATTGGGGGCCGCGCTTCTCTCACCGAGCGGTTTGATCGGCGGGCTGCTGCACATTGCCAACCACGCCACCATGAAGATCGTCCTTTTTTTCTGTGCCGGCGCCATCTACGTCAATGCTCACAAGGAAAAAATCAGTGAGCTGGACGGCATCGGCCGGGCCATGCCCTGGACCATGGGGGCTTTTGCCCTGGCCTCGCTGGGCCTTGCAGGGGTGCCTCCGGTCAATGGCTTTGTCAGCAAGTGGTACCTCGGGCTGGGTGCATTGGAAGCAGGCAGCGTCGCGGTTCTATCGATTCTGCTGATCAGCGGTCTGCTCAATGCCGGCTACTTCGTGCCCATCGTCTATCGGGCCTTCTTCAAGCAGTCCGAAAAATTCAGGTCCATCGGGGAGGCGTCCGCCTGGATGGTAGTCCCCTTGATTCTGGCTGCCGGTTTGTCGGCATTGCTGGGCCTGATGCCGGACCGGTTCTTTCACTTCTTCACTCTGGCGCAGCAGATTGCCGCCCAGGTCTTGGAGGTTTCGATTCCATGAAACGGTGGCACTGGATTTCGCTGGCGGTGGTCATGATCGCTTCCCTGGTTCTGGAACGGGTGGCTGTCCATCACCACTCGGAGGATTCCTACTGGTGGGTGCATATCCCCGGTCTCTATGGATGGCTCGGTTTCCTCGGCTGTATCGGGATCATTGTCGGGTCCAAGCTGCTGGGCCGCAAATGGCTGCAAAAGGACGAGCACTACTACGATGGCGAGTGAACTGATCCTGCATCCGGCTTTCCTGGTGCTGTTGGGAGTCATTGTCCTGCCATTGGTTCCCCCTGCGGCCAGAGGGAAGGTTTTTCCGCTCTTTCCCTTGGCCGCCCTCGGGGTGTGCTGGAACCTTTCCGCCGATCACAGCTTTTCCGTTGAGTTCCTGGAATACCGTTTGTCGGTCCTGCAAGTGGACCGATTAAGCCGGATTTTCGGCATCGTCTTCTCGCTGATCGGCTTCGCCGGGGGCCTTTTCGCCCTTCATCTCAGGGACGTTCGCCAACAGCTCGCCGCCTTGCTCTATGCCGGCAGCGCGCTCGGTCTGGTCTTCTCCGGGGATTGGCTGACCCTCTTCCTCTTCTGGGAACTGACTGCCGTTTCCTCGACGGTTCTGATCTGGTCCCGGCGGGGGACGGGATCCAGGGTGGGGCTGCGTTATCTGTTGGTCCACCTGTTTGGAGGCAGCCTGTTGCTGGCCGGGATCCTGGGCCAGGTGCAGACCACCGGGGGCATTGCCCTTCAGTTGCTGGAGGCCGGTCGGTTGTCCTCCTGGCTGATCCTGGGGGGTATTGCCGTCAACGCCGCCATTCCTCCGCTCCACGCCTGGCTTTCCGACGCCTATCCCAGGGCCACCGTGACCGGTGCGGTCTTCCTGAGCGCTTTCACCACCAAGTCGGCGGTCTACCTGCTTGCCCGAGTAGCGCCGGGTTGGGAGATTCTGATTGCGCTGGGAGTCATCATGGCTCTCTACGGGGTCATATTCGCCGTTCTGGCCAACAACATCCGCGAGATCCTTGCCTACCACATCATCAGCCAGGTGGGCTACATGGTTGCCGGAGTCGGCATCGGTACGCCGCTGGCTCTCAACGGTGCCGTTGCCCACGCCTTCAGCCATATCCTTTACAAGGCTCTCCTGTTCATGGGCGCCGGCATGGTCCTGCACGCGACCGGTAGGAGTCGGCTTACCGAACTGGGAGGATTGGCAGGGAAGATGCCTCTCACGCTGTGGCTCTATATGGTGGGAGCCTTCTCCATTTCGGGATTTCCACTCTTCAATGGCTTTATCAGCAAGTCGATGGTCGTCAGCGCCGCCCTCGATGCCCGTTACCAGGCTACCTACCTGCTGCTGGTCCTGGCATCGGTGGGAACGTTTCTCTCGATCGGACTCAAGCTTCCCTACTTCACCTGGTTCGGCCGCAGCCCTCGAGAGTCGGGAGTGTCGCGCCCTCCCATTAACATGCACCTGGCTATGGGGTTGTTGGCCCTGCTTTGTATCGGCTTCGGAGTCTTTCCCTCGCTGCTGTACGCCGAGCTGCCCTACGGTGCCGGCTACCGCCCCTATACCCTCCCTCACCTGGTGGAGAGCATTCAATTGCTCGCCGCAACCTTTTTCGGTTTCTGGTGGTTCCGCTCGAGGCTGGCCGGCCAGCCGACGTTGACACTGGACACCGATTGGTTCTATCGTCGACCGGCAGGCTGGGTTCGTCGATGTCTGGTTGGCGGGGTGAGCCAACTCTTCGAGCGGGCTGACGCTGGAATTCTGGCTGGTATTGGTTGGCTGGCGCCGAGATTCCGGAACCCCACCCTTTGGTTGGGCCGCAGGGCGGAGCCCGAGCAAGGGCCGGCAGTCTCCAGCGACGACCCCGATGCGACACGGCCCAAACTGGAGTTCGCCGTGACGCTGGTTCTCCTGTGTGTGCTCCTGTTCACGGCAGCGGCATTCTTCCGGTAGGCCGGCCGAGATTCTTCGAGGTCTCCAATGAAGACAGATCTCTTCTACCCCGCCCCCGAGGGCTTGCCGGTGCCGGTCAATCCCCCCAGGGGAGATGACAAGATCTACCGCCTGGTGAGCGGCACCGACTGGCGCCAGGTGCTTCAGCTGGGATCGGATCGCCTGGTCAGGGCCGGAGCCCTCTGGCTATACGGTTTCCTGGACGAGGCTCACCGTCTGACCCAACAGGACTCTTCCTCGGAGGGATCCTACTGGCATGCCCTGGTGCACCGCAGCGAGGGCGACTTCAGCAATGCCCTCTACTGGTTCGGTCGCGCCGGAGCCCATCCTGTCCAGGCCCGGTTGAGAGCCCGGGTCCGGGAGGCGATGAAAGTGCGGAACTCGGAGGCTTGGCGGACCCTGGTGGAAAGCCCGCGCTGGGAGCCCGCCCGATTGGTGGAACTGTGTGAGCGGTCGACCAGGGCCGAGCCGGCGCAAACGGCGGTCCTGCGGGAAGTCGTCCGAATGGAATACAATCTGCTGATGGAATACGTCCTGGCTCAGGCTCGATCCTGATCTTCCTCCAACCCCTTCGTGTCTCTTCGTGAATTACTCTTTTTTCGTTCGTTTCAAGTAAGTGACGCCCCCGCCCTGCCGGGCGGATCATCCGAGAGAGAAACAACGGACCCATAGGGCCAAATGAACAGGACCAGAAGCCGGTGCGCAGCAAGCGGATGCCCACCCGGGAGCGCGGGCGTCCCGCCCGCACCACACTGGCAAGGCCTCGCCCATCTCCTCCAACCGGCTCGACCGGCAACGGTGCCGGCACTCTGCTTCGGCTGAGCCCATGCCGTTCCCGCCGGCAGTGTAGCCGGGTGCCTGATCGCGGGAAACTGAGCGGCAGGCAACGGGACAGCATGCGGGCGGGACGCCCGCGCTCCCGGGTGGCGCCCGCTCCCATCACTCTTGCTCCTTGAGGGGGCACGCGCCAGCCAGCCGGGCCGCAGCCCTGCCCATGCGGCAGAGCCTTCTGGCTTGGTGGCCCTTCGTCGTCCTGCGTGTCTCTTGGTGGATCACTCTTTTTTCTGTTGTTTCAAATAGGCAGCCAATCGATTCTCGAAGACGAGATCGGGCCGGAAGTCCTTCAGTTGCAGCGACGATTGGAAGGAGGGGGGCAAGGCTCGCTGGGGAACCAGTCCGACGATTTCACTGTCCGACACCCGGGTTCCCAGCCGCTCGGCCTCCTGGTAGACGACCTGGAAGACCCTTTGGATCGAGCTGATCTCGAAGTCGGTCAGGTTGATGGAAATTTGGACATGGTCCCGGGTCTTCAGGCTCACTCCCATTGCCTTGACATGGGGGAGTCCGCCGCTGGAAGATCGAATTTTGCGGGCAATTTGCCTGGCCGGACGGATATCCGCGGTCGCCAGGTTGACGTTGTAAGCGATCAGGAACTTGCGGGCGCCGACAGCCGTCGCCCCGGCAGTGGGGTGGATTCCGGGGCCACCGAAGTCGGGCGGTCCTTGGGTCGGTCCGGCCAGCTCGGAACGCAGACCCTCAAACTGGCCGCGGCGCACATTCTCCAACCGGGTCCGCTCGGGTTGCAGGGCCGCGGCCCCGTAGAGATAGACCGGGATGCCGAAACGGCGGTAGGCTTCCCGCCCTACGGCTTGAGCAATCAGCGCGCAATCCCGCAGGTTCACGTTGCTGACCGGGACGAAGGGAACCACATCGGCGGCTCCGATGCGAGGATGGACGCCGGAATGCCGATTGAGGTCAATCAGTTCAGCCGCTTTGCCCATCGCCCTTAAGGCTCCTTCGGCAACGCCCTCCCTGTCGCCCACAAAAGTAATGACGGCTCGATGGTGGTCGGCATCCATGGTGCGGTGCAGAATCCCCACGCCGGCAACCGAGTCGATAGCGGAGGCGATGCGGTCGATCACCCGCGGATCTCTGCCCTCGCTGAAGTTGGGGACACATTCAACGATCGTTTTCATGGTGCACCCGGCGGTCCGCGCGAGCTGGGGGGCGGAGCGGTGGACTATGCCGAAGACTTCAGCAGGGAGGCGTACTCCTCGGGGAGGGTTTTCGGTCTGCCGCTACGGTCCAGGACGATATGGGTGGTGCTGCCCGTGGCGACCAGAACGCCGCTGTTCTTCTTGATAATCTCGTAGCGAAAGTTCAAGGTCCGCTTACGCAGGGATTCAACGGCGGTGCGAATTTGCAGGACCTCATCGTAAAGGGCAGGCGAGTGGTAACGGCAGCGGGCTTCCGCAACGGCCAGGTAGGCCTGGGTCTTGGCCTCCATTTCGGCGTAGGAGAATCCACAGTCCCGGCACACCTCGGAGCGTCCGACCTCGAACCAGACCAGGTAGTTGGAGTAGTAAGCCACTCCCATCTGGTCCGTTTCCGCATAGCGAACCCGGATGTCTGTGGTCACCCAACGAGTCGGGGACTGAGATGAGCGCCGGAGCCGCTCGGGCATGAGAGTCGCCTCGGGAGTGGGGAGCTCTGCCTATGGGGTGGCCGAAGTGGATCCGGAGGCAGAGTTGTCGAACTGCTCGATGATCTCCTGAGTGATCTCTATGGCGGGGTTGACGAAGAAAACCTCCTGAGAAAAGTTCACGATCAAGGAAATTTTCTGGTCCTGGGCATATTTTTCAACAACGGGTCTCAGTTGGCTGGCGATCTGCCGCACGATCTGCTGCTGCATCTCGTTGAACTCTTTTTGAGCATCTTCCTGGTCCCGCTTCAGCTGAGTGTTCTTGGAGTCGATACTCTTGGACAGGGCTCGCTGGGCGTCGGGATTCAGCGAGGCCGCCTGCTCGACCAACTGCCGCTGCAGGGTGGAAATCTCGTTGGTCTTCTGCTCGAACTCGGTCCGTTTGGCATTGACCCTTTGCTCGAACTCGGCGAACAGCTTCTTGCCGGCGTTGGACTGCCGGATTACGGCCGAGTAGTTGAGCACAGCCACCTTTCCGTTGGAACTCTGGCCCAAAGCGGTTGCAGACAGAATTGAAACCCCGGCCAGAAGGCTGAGGATGAAATTTTTGGTCGGCATCGTCACTCCTTACTCCGCGGATTGCGGGAGAACCCCGCTCTTTGCAATATGATACACGTGGGACCACGATTTTGGCCAGTGAGGAATTCCCGGCCGTAGCCCGCGTTTCCCGCCAGGGCGCGCCCAGCACAGTCCGTGGGCTGTAGACTTCAAAACGAGGCGCTGCAAGACGTTAAACATGAACACTTTGCTGCCGTATGCTCAGCGGCCCGGTGAGAAATGCGGGCTAAAGCGGAGCCCCCTCCCCGGGAAGCACTATTGCCGGTCCGATTCCGCCAGAAACCGTACCTTTACCCCCAGGCTCTGCTCCAGGAGGTCTTTACGGGATTCGGCGGTGTAGATCTCCAACGTCACCTCCCGCCGGGCGACCGTCTCCAGGTGAAGGGTCAGATTGGTCCCTCGCCGCTCACACCACAGACACCGGATCAGGCTGGCGTGGGTCCGATTCAAACCGTCGGCCACCCGGAGGATTCCCGCCAGTTTTCTGACGATCTGCTGGTCGTCCCCCTTCAAGCGAGCAAACTCGACATGTTTGAGCTTGGGATTGCTTTTGCGGTGATAGCGGGCGACCTGGGCGATCAGCTCGATTTCGCGGTCGGTAAACCCGGTCAGGTACTCCGAGTTGCGGATGATGTAGTAGGAATGGTGGTGGTGCTGAGCGTGGGAGATGAAGAGGCCGACGTTGTGCAGGATAGCGGCGGCCTCCAGATACTCCCGGTGCTCATCGTTCAAGCCGTGCAGGTCCCGCAGTTGGTCGAACAACTGCAGGGAGAGTCGGGCTACCTGGTCGGCATGTTCCTTCTCGTAGTCACAAGCCTGGGCCAGGTGAACCACTCCTCGATATCGGATATCCGTCAGGTGAAGGCGGTCTCCACCGGCCTTGTGCATCGAGTCGAGAATGACCCCCTCTCTCAGGGCGAAGCCGGATACGGTCATCGACCCGATCTGAAACTCGGCGAAAGCCTGCTCCAGGATCAGTGCACCTCCCAGAATGATGTCGACCCGCTTGGGATCGAGGCCGGCGGTCTTTTGGCGTTTCTTGAGTGTGTCGGCCCGAATCAACCTCTTGACCAACTCCGAGAGCTCGGAAGCGGAAAAGTTGAAGTTGCTGATTTGGCGGGTGGGATCGGCGCCGCGCTGTATCTGGATCATCTGGGCCAGATTCAGTATGGTTCCGGAGCTTCCAACGGCCACCTCGTGCTTCCACTTTCGCAGGGCTCGCGCCATCGGGTTCATATAAAACTTGAGGTAGTCGCGACACTGCTGAATTTTTCGGCCCGAGACGGTTTGCGCCCGAAAGAAGCGGTCGGTGATGCGGATGGCTCCCAGCTTGAGGCTGCTGGCCCCCAGGACCTGCCCACGCTTGCC
>JAPVWS010000438.1 GCA_027493295.1 Candidatus Versatilivorator vitaminiformans
GCTGGATCCCAGCCGGGGGCCGACCGGCTTTTCCCAGAGCGGAAGCTTCAGCGCCAACCCCATGACCATGGCTGCCGGCCTGGCCACCCTGCGGGAACTGACGCCTTCTGCCTTCGACCACCTCAACGGCTTGGCGGACCGGCTGACCGCCGGGTTGAACGACCTCTTCGCCCGCCGGGGCGTCCACGCCCAGGCCATCAATACAGGCTCGGTCTTCAGCATCTACTTCGTCGAGGGCAAGCTGGAGACCTACCGCGACCTGGCCCGAGCCGACCGGGCCTTGAGCCACCAGGTCTTTCTGGCCTTGCTGCAGGAAGGGTACTTCCTGAGCCACACCCTGAGCATGTGCGCCCTGTCGCTGCCCATGGGGAACGAGCACATCAGCGGGCTGGTCGCCGCCATGGACAAGGCTCTGGACCGGGTCCTGGGCTCCTGAGAGAGCGGGCTAGCCGCTGTTCAGCAGTCGGTTTCGGTCCTCTCCCTGCAGAGGCAGTTCGGTCCAGGCGCCCGAGCGGTCGTGGGAAGCGTGGAACGCCACGATGCTTTCCAGGACGTGCAGGGCTTCTCCGGCGTCGTAGGCAAAGGGCCCGCGGCCATCCAACCAGGCCACGATCTCCTGCACGGCCCGGTCCATCCCGGTGGCCTGACCGCGCAGGCTGGGCCACTGTTCCTGCCGGCCATCCCAGTACTCCAGACACACTTCGTCCCCTCCGGTCAGGGCCCGCCCCTTGCTTCCGTTGATGCTCAGGCTCATGGGAACCCTGGCATAGTCGCAGGCATCCACGGTAACTATCACCCCGCCCTCCAGGCGCATCAAGCCCCATCCGCCGGGGTCTTGAAAGGCCGGACCGCGGCAATCGGGCTTCCCCGCCAGATCCAGGGTTCCCGAGACGGCTTCCACCTGCCGCCCGGTCACCATGCGGACGGCGTCCAACAGGTGGGTGCCGACATTGCCCAGGCGCCCGCTGCTCCACTGCAGGTTGACCGAGGTCAGCTCTCCCAGTTTCCCGTCGCCGATCAGATCGCGCAGGCGGCGATAGTTGGGATGAAAGCGCCGGTTGTGGTTGATTGCCAGGAGAGATCCCGACTCCCGGCAGGCCCCCAGCATCCGATCTCCCTCGGAAACGCGGGAGGCCATGGGTTTTTCGCAGTAGATGGCCCGGATTCCGGCCCGAGCGCAGGCCACGGTGATTTCCTCGTGCACCGGCGTATAGGTGGCTACGCTCACCAGGTCGAGGGTTTGGGCGGCAATCATCTCCCGCCAGTCGGCGTAGCTGCCAACCCCGGCACGGGCTTCGAAGCGGGCGCGGCGTCCCGAATCGCGGCTGCTTCCCGCCACCAGTTGGATGCGCGGGTGTCCCGCCAGGGCTTCCAGGTGGGTGCCGTCCAGGTTCTCCACCTGTTGCCCCAGGGCATCGCCGGAAATCTGGTCGGCGGCACCGATGAACCCCAGACCGATGATTCCCGCCCGGTAGATTGTCTTTTTCACGCTTTCGAACTCCTCGTCAGCGCTTGTCGGGCTTGGCGCTCTTCCGGATCCAACTGGAGAAATAGTGAACTCGGAGCCTGCGCTTTCCCCACTTGCGCGCCGCCTCGAGGTCGTCACCCATGTAGATGTCGATGCGCCGGCGCCAGCGGCGGTGCATCTTGTCCAGCACGACGAAGCGCCGGCCGGGGAACCCCTCAATCCTCACCCTTGCTCCGCGAACGAACCCCAGTGGAATCAGGTCCCGGGAGACGGCAATGGATCTCATGCCCGGTTTCAGCCGGTCTCCCCAGGCGGCTACGTAGGGAGTTTCATCGGTCTGGCTGGGGTGAGAGTTGTAGGCCGAGGCCGTGACTTCTATCGTGTCCTCTCCAACCGGAATGCAGGCGGCGTGCAGGGCCAGAGCCGCCAACGCCGCCACAGCCGACCATCCAACGGGCCTCTTGGGGCCTGAAGCCACTCGGTTTCTCCGTCTGGCACGGGTCATGCCGAGCCGCCCAGGATCTCCGCGGCCGGCAGGAAGACGCTTCCCGGGAAACACTGTATACGGCCCGGGGTTGGGACGCAAGCCGACACGCTCCTTGCCGCGGAGACCTCCGGGCGATCCCACCGGGGTCGCGCGGTGAGTGGGCCGGCGTCATCCGGTCCGCCTGGATTTATTTTTTCGGGGTGATGATCCTCGAGAGATTGAGCGGTACTATTTCATAGGTGCCGGTCATTACATTGAGCAAGCCACCTGGAATCAACTCATGAACAGACCCGCAACACGTCTTCACCTGGTGGAACAATCGGATCCAAAGGAACCGGAGCAACCGCCTGAACTGGAGACCGATCTGTTGGATTTCCCAGCATTTCGGTTCCTGGAAACCTTCTTTCGTATCCTGTCACTGGCGATCACCACCGTCTGCATTCTGCTGATCATCTCCTCGGGCCTGGTGCTTTGGATTCTGCTGGCTTTCTTCTCCTGAACAGGGCCGAGCACACCCTTGCCTGAAACACCCCCGTTTCGCCCTGTATCAGCCCCCCATCGCACGGTCCGGAGCCAAGCCCTACCCCCCACCGCATCAGACCTCGCCATTCGGCTCTGCTTTGCGGCGTCGCGTATGCCCCCCTCCGAATCAGCCTTCGCCTGCGGCTCGGCTTCTGCGACTCCCCCTCAAGGGGGGAGTGATACTCCAGCGACTGATGCAGGCCTCTGTGCAATCCCCCCTTGAGGGGGAGTCGGTGAGACCAGGGCTCCGCCCGCAGTCGAACCGGTGGGGGGGACGGAATCGGCGAAATCGCCACATAGGAGATCCAGCCCGCGGTCGAGCCGGTGGGGGGCCCCAGCCTCCGAGGTTCCTAAGAGGCCCCTGACAGGGAAGGAAGTTGCTTCTGTGCAATGTCGAGTTCGGGGATCTCCGGAACCGACCACCCGCGAGCGATTGGCGCTCGCCTGCCGGCGCAACAGAACATGGCGCTCGGGCGTGATCACTCCCAACGGCGTCCTGCTGGAGTCCGCGTGCGCAGCCCGGAGGGACGGCGCGGTCGCTGGACCTGAAGCACCGGCCGCTTGGAGCCGGTCTCTGTCCTCTTCCAGGACTGCAGAATTCACCGGGGTGTTCCGGCGCTCGACGTGGTGATCGTTGGGTCGAGACTGGCTGCGGTCAAGGGCTGTCTATCCCGATCACAGTCCGGAACGGCGCCAGACCTGAACCGGAGGCAGCCACGATGGCGGTCACGGCCACCACCGCGAGAGGTTCGCTGTGGCGTTCCCGTGCATCGTTTGGATCCAAGGGTGCAGCGCGCCAACATTCACTCCTGACTGGCTCACTGCTGCTCGGATTCGGCTGGTGGCGACACAAGAAAGTAGAAGCACACTTAATTTACACCCATGCAGATATAAAATTCACTTTTTACTCATACTTAGTTGTTATTATCTTCTGCCCGTGGTCGCCGTGCGGGGTCACATCTTGGAAATGTCGATAGGGAGGTAGTCATGACGGGAAGGCGATCGTCCTGGATGGTTCGTTTGGGGTGCAGTCTAGTTCTGGCTGGTCTCTTTACCGAGGCGCCCCCCGCCTTAGCCCAGCCGCAGGTGGAGTGCCATCGCCAGGAAGGGATCGATGAGGCGCCGACCCCCAGCATCACCGCCAGTGAGGTGGAAGCGAACCCGAACCCGGCCAACCTGAAGAGCTTCGCGCTGGAAGCCAGAGACTACAGGCAGGACTTGAGCCGAGACGAGTTAGCGTATGCGTCGTGTGTTTTCAGGCTTGAGGGAGATTGGAAGTCCGGTTCCATCTACGTCGCTACCCTGGATGTCCATGGAACCGTATTGCGTCATCACGGCAATATGGCTCTTTCCGGCAGGGAACTCCGTGAGGAAGTCTTCATGGCAATCGTCGCTACGGCCGGCTTTGATACGGACACTCAATCGTTCACAAACCCTGACGGTGGCGTCTTGGATATGCCGTTGAGCGGTTACGCTGTCGGATTCCATAGTGTTTTTAACGCCCCGTCAATCCTGACCGCCGGCTTCGACATACAGGAATCTCACCTGAAGCCGGTCGTTTTCGATCCTGCCGACACCCCGGCGGTCACCGCCAGCGATGTGACGGATCGGGAATCCCTCAAGGCCTTCGTGAACGGGGCGATCGAGTTCGTAAGTAACGTTTACGCGAGGGAAGGCACTAGAGCGGTTACAAGAATGAAGAGCGCCTTCAGGCAGGAGGAGGGGCCCTGGAGAGACGGTTCCGTCTACCTCTATGTGCTGGATACCACCGGATACGTCTGGTTTCACGCGGCATTTCCGCAACAGTTCGAGTTGGTAGTGGCCACCGGTAGATACATCGATGCCGTTACCGGAAAACCCATTTTCCTCAAGATCATCGAGGCGGTCCAATCGAGCCCGGACGGTGCCTTCGTCGAGTATCACTTCGACGATCCCGCCGATGACTCCGACAGCGCCGAGATTCCCAAGACCGCCTTCGTACGCATGTATAGCTTCCCCGGACTTGAAAATATACTCCCGCCCTTTATCTTTGGCTCCGGCTTTTACGGGCCCGCGACCGGCATGGACACCATGACCCAGTTCGTCCCGGTGGTGCTGGACTCGAGGGGGAAGAGCAACTCCCACTTCACCTCGGAGCTGGCCCTGACCAACCGGGGCGCCGATGCGGCCATGCTCAACTTCACCTACACGGCCGAAGCCGG
>JAPVWS010000439.1 GCA_027493295.1 Candidatus Versatilivorator vitaminiformans
GGGAGGCAAGAACATCTATCCCGAGGACATCGAGAACGCCTTCAGCGGCCTTGAAGTCAAGGAGCTTTGCATCTTTGCCGCCAACTTCGTCTGGAAGCGGCGTGCCCTTACCGGGGAACAGTTGATCATCGCGTTCCACCTGGAGGCGGGCAGTTCCCTGGCGTCCGAAGTGTTGGAGGAGCTGCGCCGCCGGAACCGAAGGCTGCCCGACTTCAAGCGGCTCTCGGGCTACCTGATGTGGCCGGAAGACTTTCCGCGGACGGCGTCGCTCAAGATCAAGCGCCAGGTGCTGGCCGATGCCATTGCGGCCCGCATGGGCCCGGAAGACGTCCGTTCCCTCTGAGGGACAGGGCCGGCCGCACACCTCAACCCGACCTGCCGCACCGCTTCTCCCGAATCATGAAACCCTACTTCGCCATCGTCAATCCGGCTGCCGGCGGAGGGCGTTGCGGGCGGCAGGCTCCGGCGGCCCTGGAGCGGCTGCGCTCACAAGGCGTGTCCGTGGAGTCGGTGGAGAGTCAGAGAGCCGAACATGCCACCAGTCTCTGCCGCGACGCCTACCGGAGCGGTTTCCGCCGCTTTCTGGCCGTGGGGGGAGACGGAACCGGCTTCGAGGTGGTCAACGGTCTCTTTCCGCGGGAGGATGAATCGGAACCGGTAACCCTGGGATTTCTTCCCCTGGGGACGGGGAATTCCTTTTTGAGGGACTTCAGCGACCGAGGACTGGATCATGCCGTGGAAGCGCTGGTGGCCCAGCGCTCACGCCCCTGCGACGTGATGAGCCTGACCCATGCGGCAGGTGCGGTGCACTACATCAATCTGCTCAGCATCGGCTTCACGGCGGACGCCGGAGAGCTCACCAACCGGCGCTTCAAGGGCTGGGGAGAGTTGGGCTACCTGATGGCCATTCTGAGGTGCTGGATGGGGCTCCGCTACCCCACCTTCCCCTTCCGGTTGGAGCAGGACGGCGAGATCCACCGTCAACCCTGCACCTACCTGACCTTCTCCAACAGCCGCTTTACCGGAGGAAAGATGATGATCGCCCCTCAAGCCGACATCGCGGACGGGTTGATCGAAATCACTCGGGTCGGCGCTATCGGACGCTGGGAGTTCGTGAAGACCTTCCCTCGGATTTTCTCAGGAACCCATATGTCGCATCCGCTGATCTGGCGAACGGCGGCCCCACGGGTCGATTTCGACCTCGAGGGGCCCACGCCGGTCATGATCGACGGCGAGGTGATCGTCTGCCAACCGCAGTCCATCCAGGTCCTGCCGGGAGCTCTCCAGGTGGCGGTGTGAGTCGGAGAGGCTTCCAAGCCCCGTCGGGCAAGCAGTCCAGCCCATCGAATCGTAAACTTCCATGCGGCGACTCTATCTGACCCTGCGCTGCGGCCTGATCTGGGCGATCAGCAGCCTTCACTTCTTCACCGTCTGCACCTTCCTGGTGGCGCTGGGCATCTTCGTGGACCCGCGCTGGAACGATAGGCCCCAGAGGATCCTCTGCCGCAATATCGTTCGACTGGCAGGCGTCCGCTTCCGGAAGCGGTGGGCCCCGGGTTTCGACCCTGACCAGACCAGCATCTTCATCTGCAACCACGTGAACATCTTCGACGCCTTTGTGGTCTACTGCGCAATCCCACAGTTCGTTCGAGGACTGGAGCTGGAGTCCCACTTCAAGATCCCCGTCTACGGATGGATGATGAGCCGATTTGGCAACATTCCGGTCGGCAGGCGCGGGGGACCCTCCCAGTTCAAGACCCTGTTGAAACGGGTCCGCTCCCACCTTCAGGATCGAATCAGCGTGGTCGTGTTTGCCGAGGGGTCGCGTACCCTGGACGGCCGGGTCCGACCATTCCAAAAGGGAGCCTTCGTCATCGCCCAGCGGCTGGGCGCGCCCATCGTTCCCATGAGCATTTGCGGATCGTTCCAGTTCTCCCGCAAGGGAAGCTCCATGCTCTACCCCTCCCAAATCACCGTGCACCTGCATGACACCATCCAGACCAGGGACCTGCGCCCGAAGGACGTCCCCGCCCTGATGGAACGGGTACACCGCATCATCGCCGAGCCGGTGGCGGAGAATCTGCGGAAGCACCCCACCGGCCATGCCGGCAAGCCGTCAGTGGTTAGTGGTTAGTTGTCAGTGGTCAGTTGTTGGTGGTCAGTTGTTGGTGGTCAGTGGACAGCCGTGCCCCCCACTGGCAGGCGGATCATGCGAGAGTGAAACAGGTTTGTTTCAGTTGCTTGACGGGTCGATCGAATAACTGTCCACTAACCACTGGCCACTAGCCACTATTCACTTGGCCGCGCTTCCGTTCCATACGACGGAACGGTTCCTACCGGCAAAACAGATGGTTTTCGGGTAAACGGTCCTGGCGGCGGGCGTCGAGCTCGCGTCCGATCAAGGCCGGAACCAGGTCCCGCTGCGAGGCCAGCAGGTGGCAGGGCTGCTTCCGGAACCAGGCCAGGGCCGACCGCACCAGGGCCTTGGCCAGGCGAAGCGGGCCACCGCCCGTGACATTGGGGAGCCAGGGGTCCTCCCAGGCGAGCGGTCCCAGCCCTTTCCTTCCCAGCGGCGCCGCCAGCACCACCTTCTCCATCCGGGATTCGTCCAGGAACCCGAAATTGTGCACCCAACCCCGCCCGCTGGCCTGTCCGGGACCAGGACCCCACGGCAGAGAGGTGGCGTAGGCCACCCCCGGGTAGCTGTTGATGGCCACCACCCCGTGCTTGAGGCCGCGAGCCAGTCGGCGAACCGGTTCCGAGTTCGGAAACGGGGTAAACACCGAGGCGCCCAGGTCGCCCGCCAGAGCGGGCCGATTGGCTCGAGAAAGGGCCACCCGGCTGAAGTCCCTGTCGGGCAGGCTTGCCAGACCCACCACCGGACCGAAAGCTTCCTCGCGAAAGAGCCGCATCTCTTCGGTGATTCCGCTCAGGAGCGTCACCGGGAAGCGGCGCCCGCGGGCCCTCTCCCCGATAGAAGTCACTGAGGCTCCCAGGCGGCGGGCGTCCTCGACCATGGCCGCCACCCGGAAGGACGCCGCCTCGTCGATCAACAGCCGGTCGGGACCGGCCAGGCCACCCGGCCGGGAAACCAGCGCCATCTCTCTGGCCAGCGCCTGACCCAGAGCGCCCCGCAGGGAATCCGGGACCAGGACCACCTGGTAGCTGACGCAGTGCTGCCCGTTGTTGGCCAGGGCTCCGAAGAGCACCTGCCGGGCCACCTGGCCCAAATAGCGTCTGTCCCGATTGACTTCAGGGAGGACGATGGCCGGGGTCACTCCTCCCAGCTCGCAGGTGACCTTGTCCCGCCCGGCAATGGCCTGCACCGCGGCAGCTGTCCGTGCACTGCCCGTCAGGTGTATCCGGTCGAATTCAGGACGCGCCGCCAACTGCGCTCCGGTGTCGGGTCCGCCCTGCGCAAAGGACAAGGCCCCGCAGGACACCAGGGGTTGGAACATCGTCTCAAGGTGACCCTTGAGAAATGGAGCCTTCTCGGAGACCTTGGCCAGGACCCTCCAGGGGCCGTTGCAAAGCAGATGGAGGATGTCCAGCGCGCCAATGCCGGCCAGATTGAAGGGCAGCAGGCAAAGGGCCAGTCCCTCTTCGGTGGGCTGCTTTGGCGGCAGGCTCGGGGATGGACGCAGCAGGACATGCCCCGAAAAGCCGGGCAAGAGCAGGCGCTGGAATGGGTTGGCGGGAAGCAGACGCAACGCCGGCGACCCGGCGAACTCCTCGGTGGCTGTCGGCTCGGCGGCAACAATCTCGCCCAGAGAGCCTTGCAGGGACTTCAGAAAGGAGGCAGTGGAAAGCAGGCCCCAAACCGCCGGGAAAATGGACTCGAACCAGACCGACACCGGAGGCACCCCCAACCGTTCCGCGGTTTCCGACGCCAGTGAATCTCCCCGGGTGTAAAAGGCCTCCGCCACTTCGAACAGTCGGCCGGCAAGCTCCGACGCCGCAGTCCGAGCCCAGGGGCGGGACCGCTCGGCTTCCATGAGCACTTTCAATTCCTGCATGGCGGGAGCTTCAGAGGGGGCTGGCGGAGGCGTGTGGGAATCGAACCCACCCGTCCCGACATCGTCGCGACGCACAGGTTTTGAAGACCAGGAGAGTCACCAGACCCTTTTCGCCTCCAACCGGCAATATAGCATAGCCGCGGCTCCGGGAGCGCGGGCGTCCCGCCTGGTCCGGAGCCGACCCTTGCCCCCCACCGCATCAGCCTTCGCCATTCGGCTCGGCTTCTGCGACTCCCCCTCAAGGGGGGAGTGATAGAGTTCTACTGGAAGCCTTGTGCTGGCCT
>JAPVWS010000044.1 GCA_027493295.1 Candidatus Versatilivorator vitaminiformans
GAACACACCGAACCCCTGGTCACGCCCTCGACCATGGTGGAAGACATCAAGACGGTCTTCAATTTCAACGAGGAACCCTACGAGCCCAACAACTACGGGGAAAAATTTTTCGGGCCCGTGACCCTGAGACGGGCACTCACCAAGTCACTCAACGTGGCTACCATAAAATTCGCCGAAATGATCGGTTGGCAGAAGGTGGTCGATCTGGCGATATCCGCCGGCATGAACGACCGCATCCTGGCCACTCCGGCAGCCGCCCTGGGTTCCTACGAGGTCACTCCCCTGGAGATGGCGGAGGCCTTCACCATCTTCGCCAATCAGGGTATTCGGGTGGAGCCACGGATCATTCGCGACGTGGTCAATGGTGACGGCGAAACCATCTTCAGCTCGGAGATCTCGTCGCAAGAGGTAATCGACCCGAGCGTGGCCTACCTCATGACCAACCTGATGGAAGGGGTGATCAATCGGGGCACCGGCATCCGGGCCCGGCTGATGGGTTTTCGGAAACCGGCGGCGGGCAAGACCGGGACCTCCCATGACGGCTGGTTTGCCGGCTACACCAGCGGGCTGCTCTGCATAGTCTGGGTGGGTTTCGACGACAATCGGGAACTGATGCTGGAGGGATCCACCTCGGCCCTGCCCATCTGGACGGACTTCATGAAGCAGGCCACCGAACTCGAACCCTGGCTGGCCGAGGATGAATTCCAGCCCCCGGAGGAAGGCATGGTTCGGGTTCACATCGATGAAGAGACCGGCCTGCTGGCTACGCCCGATTGCGAGAGTGTCATCTACGAACACTACATCGCCGGCAGCGAGCCGACCCAGCGCTGCAGCCACTCCGCTCACGAGTGGCTCTACGACCAGCGCCAACTGAGCAACGAGGCCGGAGCCACCCAGGACGAAGAGGAAGAGCCCGCACAGCCCCCCTCCAAAAAGACCAACCGCTTCAAGCGAATTTTCTCGAAGATTTTCTAGAATCGCCGGGCCAACCGGTCCACCACCAGCCGGCCGATGTTCAGGCAGGCGGTGGCCGCCGGTGAGGGAGCGTTGCACACGTTCAGGACTCGCTGCGTTTCCCGGATATCGAAGTCATACACCAGGCTTCCCTGGGGGCTGAGTGCCTGCGCCCGAATTCCCGCCGGCGCAGGATTCAGGTCGCGGGTGGCGATCTCCGGGACCAGCCGCTGCAGGGCTCTCACGAAGGCTTTCTTGCTGATGGAGCGCCACATCTCCTCCACGCCCACTCGCCAGTACTTCCGCGCCATCCTCAGAAATCCCGGATAGGTCACGGACTCGAACAAATCCCGCAGGTTCACGTCTGTAATTCGATAGCCCTCCCGAGCGAAAGCCAGCACGGCGTTGGGACCGCACTCCACTCCTCCGGAAATCATTCGGGTGAAGTGGACTCCCAGGAAGGGGAAGCTGGGATCGGGCACGGGATAGATCAGGCCCCTGCACAGATGGTGCGCTTCCGGCTTGAGCTCGTAGTATTCTCCGCGAAAGGGCACGATCCTGGCTTCGGGACGGGTCCCGCTGAGCCTGGCTACCCGGTCGGACTGCAATCCGGTGCAATTTACCACGTAGCCGGCCTCGAAGGTCTCGCCCTGAGACGTCCGCACCCGCACCTTGGAAGCATTGGAGTCGATGGCGCTCACCCGGCTATTGGTGACGACCGCCCCTCCGCTTTCCAGCAGGCATCGCACCAGCGCCTTGCACACCTGGGTGTAGTCGATAATGCCGGCATCGGGAACGTGTATGGCCCGGATGCCCCGAACAGCCGGCTCCAAGTCCTTGAGCCGCTCCGGTCCCACCAGGGTGCAGCGCACGCCGTTGGCCTGCCCGTTTCGATAAATGGCCTCCAACCGGGGAATTTCCGCTTGATTGACGGCCACGATGACCTTCCCGCAAAGAGCGTAGGGAACGCCCTGCCGGTCGCAGAACTCCTGCAGGATGCGCTTGCCGTCCAGGCAGTTGCGGGCCTTGAGCGAGCCCGGCTGGTAGTAGACGCCCGAGTGCAACACCCCGGAATTGCGTCCCGTCTGGTGCCGGGCCACCGCCGCTTCCTTCTCCAGGACCAGAACCCGCTTCCCGGGGAATCGCCGGGTGAGATCATAGGCGGTGGCCAGGCCCACGATGCCGCCTCCTATAATAATGACCTCCGCCTGTTTCATGGGCTTACTTCCCCTCTCTCAACTCCTCGGCGACCGCCTTCACGAACACCTCGAGCATTTCGTCGGCCTGCTCCACCGTCATGGTCAACGGTGGGGCCAGCCCGATCCAGTGAGGGTCGCAGCGCAGGATCAATCCGTGCTGGATCAATCGCTTCTCCACCTGCTTGCCGAAGCGCCGCTCGTCGGCGAAGGGCTTGCCGGTGTCCATGTTCTCCACAAATTCCACGCAACTGAGCGCGCCCCTGCCGCGGACTTCGCCCAGAATCCCCAGTGCCCCGATTTCCTCCCGGAGCCTCTTGCGGATGTGCCGGCCCACCGATACTCCCTTGGGAATCAAGTCCTCCTTCTCGATCACCTCGATGACCGCCAGGCCCGCGGCCGTGGCAATGGGGTTGCCCCCGAAGGTGTGCCCGTGGGCGAAGCTGATGTTCTGGCTCTCTTCGCCCCAGAAGGCGGAATAGTGCAGCTCGTCCCTGACGATCATGGCGGCCAGGGGCGCGTATCCGCTGGCGAGTCCCTTGCCGACGCACAGAATATCAGGGGTGACCCCGAAGGTTTGCGCCGCAAACCAGTTTCCGGTCCGGCCCATGCCCGTGATGATCTCGTCATAGACCAACAAAACGCCGTATCGGGAACAGACCTCCCGCACCCCCTGAAAGTATTCCGGCGGAGGGACGACAATGCCTCCGGTGTTGCTGATGGGCTCCAGGATGAATGCCGCCACCGACTCGGGGCCTTCGTGACGGATCGTATACTCCAGCATGGCGGCCCCGGGGTGGGCGCAACTGGAGCCGGCCAGATCGAACGGGCCCGGAAAACAGGAAGGCGGCGGAATATGCACGAAGCCGGTGAGAAAGGGTCCGAACACCGCCTTGCGCGGTCCCCCCAGCCCGGAGGCCGACATGGCTCCCATGGTTCCACCGTGGTAACCCAGGTAGTTGGCGATCACCTTGTACTTGGCCGGACTGCCGCTCTGGCGGTGGTATTGGCGAGCAAACTTGAGGGCCGACTCGGTGGCCTCCGATCCCCCGCTGACAAGCTTGACGGTGTCGAGACCTGCCGGGGTGATTTCGGTGAGCTTCTTGGCGAAGCGAACGGTGGTGTCCGAAACGGCATGCAGCGGCGCCACGAAGCTGACCCTTTCCTGCTGCTTGCGGATGGCCTCGATGACGTGCTCGTTTCCGTGGCCGATGTTGACCACGTAGATCCCGGACACGCCGTCGATGTAGCGCTTGCCGTCCACATCCGTCAGGTAGACCCCCCGGGCTTCCCGGATGATCAACGGATTGGCGGAAAAGACCTTCATCTGCTGCAGATCCAGCAGCAGGTGTCGGACGTCGTTACCGGCAATAAGGGTCGGAGACATGGTTACCCCGCATTTGTCACCGGAACATTCCCGGTGCGATCGATGTTGTTAAGGAGAGAGGGATTTCCTCACGCGCCTCCGAACGGGCTCCGGCGCAGGGCCTCCTGGATGATGGCTTCAGGCACTTCGTATTTGCTGACGGCTATATTTCCCTGGTAGCCCACATCCTGGATGCCGATGGGGCTGGTGTAGAAGGCGTCGACGGTCATTTTGCGCAACCATTCGAAGAACCGGACTCCGGGTGCAAGATCCGAGACGGGCTGGATGCGGTAGTCGCTGAATCCCTGGTA
>JAPVWS010000440.1 GCA_027493295.1 Candidatus Versatilivorator vitaminiformans
GCCGCCTCGGTGATGGCTTCCTTGATCTTTCGAATGTTGGTCACCTGGCTCCCCAGGTGGAAGTGCAGCAGCCGCAGGCAGTCGGCCATCTCGCGCTCACCCAGGTATCGGACGGCTTCCACCACTTCGGTGGAGGTCAATCCGAACTTGGAGCGATAGCCGGCCGAGGACTCCCAGCGCCCGGCCCCCCGGCTGGCAAGCTTCACCCGCACTCCGATTTGCGGCTTCACGCGGAGCTTTTCCGCGTACTTGACGATGAGTTCCAGCTCGGTGAAGCGTTCCACCACCGGGATGACCCTCTTGCCGATCTTCTGCGCCAGCATGACGGTTTCGATGAACTCGTCGTCCTTGAACCCGTTGCAGATAACGGGAACGTCCCGTCCGTGAGTAACGGCCAGAACGGCCAGCAACTCCGGCTTGGAGCCGGCTTCCAGTCCCACCTCGTATTCCCGTCCGAAATCGAGAATTTCCTGCACCACGTGGCGCTGCTGGTTCACCTTGATAGGGTAGACACAGCGGTAGCCGCCTTCGTACTCAAACTCGTCGATGGCGTTCTGAAACGCCTGGTGAATCTCGGCGAGTCGATGCCTCAGGATGTCGGTGAACCGAATCAGGATGGGAAGAGAAATGCCACGGGTCAGCAGCTGGTCGATCAGGCTCTTGAGGTCGATGGCCCGTTGGGGGTCCTTGGCGGCGTGGACGGTGATGTGCCCTTTCCGGTTGATGGAAAAGTAGCCCTGCCCCCACTTGGCGATGTGGTAGGCGTCCAGTGAATCCTGGATGGTCCAGCGCTTGATCGGTTCCACCCGTGGTTGCAGCTTGGGCATGAAGTTTCCCCGGTTGGGGACCCCTTTCCAGGCCCCCTTGCCATTTAAGAACGGATTGAATCCGGCGGCAACAAAAAATCAGACAAAGGCCCTGGCATGGCGGTGCACTCGGTCCCCGTGGGCCCTCATGGACTGAAGCTCCTCGGCGGTTGGAGGTCTCCAGTCGTCCAGGAGCCCCAGGGTATGCAGCAGCTCCGACCGGTTGCCGGGTGCCGCCAAGGCAATCGAGACCGACGGATGGGCCAGGACGAACCGATACCAATCCCTGGCCCGGGGCGGGGTGAATTCGACAGGGTCTTCGGGGGTCGGCTTCAGCAGATCGCACCATCGAAGGCCGGTAAAGGCAACCAGGGGAACCTGCAAGTCGGCGGCTGCCGGGAAAATCCGGCCTTCGGCTCCGCGATGAGCCGCATTGTAACGAATCATCAACAGGTCGAGCCGACTCTCTCTCAAAATCCGCAACGCCAGCTCCCTTTGATGGGTGGTCAACCCGATCACGCCGACGCGGCCGCGGTCTTGAGCCTTTCGCAATCCCTGCAGGGCGCCCTCCGGGCCGGCGATCTGCTTCCACTCCTCCAACCGTTCCACGTAATAGTGGGTAGCCACGTCCAGGCAGTCGACCTTCAGGCGATCCAGGACCTGCTGCAACTCCGTCTGGACTCCCTGCTCGTCCCGCGCCCAGAGCTGGGCGGCGATCACCACCCGCTTGCGTTGGGAGCCGAGCTCGCCGATGGCCTCGGCCATTCCGTCCTGGTGGCCGCACCAGTTCCAGTAGTTCAGGCCCCGGTCCAGCGCCAAGAGGACATCCTCCCGGGTGAGATGGGTATTGCCTCGGGTGGCCAAACCCAGACGGCACACGGGGACTTGCATTCGGTCAAGGGTGAAGAAGCGGGGCATTCCGGGCATGGGGGCGATTGAATTGACTGCCGGAAAGAAGGGGCCAGACCGCAGAGCAACGGGCCGTCCGCTGCTACACCATGGTTCGCTCAGTTGACGAGTTCGTCCAGTCCCAGGGCCAGCATCAGCAAAATGCTGACGTAACCGTTGAGCGTAAAGAAGGCCGCATTGACCCGGGAAAGGTCATTGGGGCGAACCAGCCGGTGCTCCTGCCACAGAAGTCCGGCCACCAGCAGGATGCCGAGCAGGCTGATCCAGCCCAGGCCCTGAGCCCAAACCAACCCCAGCAGGACCAGAAGCATGCCGATGTGCAGCCCGCGGGACACCTTCAGCCCCCGCTGGATGCCGTATCCCTCGGGGATGGAAAAGAGGGCTTGACGGCGATCGAAGTCCACATCCTGACAGGCGTAGATGATGTCGAACCCGGCCGTCCAGAGCAATACCGCCAGGCCCAGCAGCAGGGGCGGCCAGCCGACCTCGCCTCGCACAGCAATCCAGGCGCCCAGTGGCGCCAGACCCAGACAGAGCCCCAGGTACAGGTGCGAGAGCCGGGTGAATCGCTTGGTGTAGGAGTAGAGCAGCAGAATGAGCAGCACGGGGAAGGACAGAATGAAGCAGAGCGGGTTGAGCTGGTAGGCCGCCAGGACGAAAACGGATGCCGAGGCCAGAGTGAAGAGGATGACGAACAGGCGACTGAGGTGTCCGGCAGGCAGAGCCCGGCTGCTGGTGCGGGGATTGAGAGCGTCGATCCGGACGTCCGCCAGGCGGTTGAAGGCCATGGCCGCGCTTCGGGCTCCCACCATGGCCACCACGATCCACAGAATCATTCGGCCGCCGGGCCATCCCTCTGCTGCCAGCAGGGCGCTGAGCAGGGCGAACGGGAGCGCAAAGACCGTGTGCTCGAACTTGATCATGGCCAAGGTGATCTTCGTGCTGGAGAAAAGGCTCATGGTGGGTTGGTGACCTGCCTCAGTCCCCCTTGTCTCCCGACCAGCGGAAGGCCGCCTCCGGGTTCAGGCCGAGCTGCTGCATCACCCGGTAGAGAAACTGGTCGATGATTCCCTCGAGTGTGGTTTCCCCGTGGTAAAAGGAGGGAGTAGCCGAAAAAACCACCGCCCCCGCCAGGGTTGCCAGGCGCATGTTTTCCAGGTGAATCAGGTTGAAGGGGGTATCCCGAACCACCAGCACCAGCTTGCGTCTCTCCTTGAGCATGACATCGGCGGAGCGCTGAATCAGGTTCCGCGAGATGCCGTGAGCGATGCTGCCCA
>JAPVWS010000441.1 GCA_027493295.1 Candidatus Versatilivorator vitaminiformans
TCTACGGCTACAAGTCTCGCGCCTTTCCCGACAACTACTGGGTCATCCGCCGCTACGCCGAGGTCGCGATTCCGGCGATGCTCATCCTGGCAGGCCTGGGTGTGCAACGCTTGTATCGACTGGCTTCCACCCACCCGAGGCTGGGAGGAGCACGATCGGCTTCTCGTCGATTCCTGCTGCAGGCTTGCGGGGTGGGTGTATTGGTTGCGATGGCCGCCACGCAGATAGTGGCTGCCTCGCCCTTTTTTCTCCGAGGGGAACTTGGTGGATCCTGGGCGCAAATGGCAGCACTTGCCAGCCGAACAAGGGAAGCGGATGTCATCCTGTTCGAACACGGACGCGCCCAGGAGTTTTTTCTGGGGCCTCTGAGAAACTTGTTCGGGCAGTCCGTATTTCCTCTTGCCCACTACAAGCCGGATCCCGCCTCGTTTGACCGGGTAGTGGGGGAATTTCTCGCCGAAAAGCGGAGAGTCTTCCTCATTTCCTGCGACGAGTGGACATCTCTGGACAGTTCCAAGTACCTTTTCGAACCCAGAGAGCGATTCCATTTTTCCAGCGAATTGGTCGAAACTACTTTTGAGCGTCTTCCGGAGAAAATGCAGGAAGTGCGCTACAGCCTTCAGATCTACGAGGTCAAATCTCGTCCCCCAGGAGGGTCCAAGACCTACCAGGCTCTCAACTCGCACTCCAGTTTCGGCTATGTGTCCGAAGGGTTCCACCAGGCGGAATTCGGGGAGGACGGCAACGCATACCGGTGGAGCCAGGGGGATGCTTCGGTGGAATTGTCGGCAATCGATGGATCTTACCCGGCCGTTCTGATCGCACGACTGGCTCGCCCGGACATGGGGGCCAGGACGGAATCTCCGGTGCGCATCCGGTTGAACGGACAGGATCTGGGGGCGGTGCGGCTCTCTCCGAGATTCAAGGACCATAAAATCCCGATCGGAAGATCCCAATTGGCTCGAGGGGAGAGAAACCGGGTTGAATTCCTGTCGCACTCTTTCAACCCATCGGCCCTTCAGGGTTGGAGGGATACTCGTGAACTGGGGTTTATGCTGGATTGCATCAAGCTTCAATCCCTGGTGCCAATGGGTGGAATCCGTGCCTACCAGGTGGATTTCGGCGCCGAGTGCGCTGGGACCCAGCTGACAGACTTCTATCCAACCGAAGCCGATGGATATTCCTGGGCAGGAATTGCTCCAAGCCTGGTTTGGCCGGTTCCGCTCGATCCCGGTCAAAACTATCGACTCGTGATCCGGACAGTCAAATCGAATCCGGATCCCAAATTTCGACAGTTACTCACGGTCTGGGTCAATGAGGTGAAATTGGACACCCAAGAGTTGATCGGGGTAGGGGACCAGTTCCGGAACTACGCGTTCGCTATTTCACCGGGAGCCCTCGACCGGCAGCCTCCTACGATCCGCATTCGGGTGCGTCCCACCTGGAACCCCAGCTTGGCGGGGGTGTCCCTGGATTACAGAAATCTGGGGAGTGCCGTTCAATGGATCAGGATTGAAAAGTTGTGACCCTGACGACGAAGTCATTTCCGGTGCAAAACGGTCTGTTGGAGTGGTGATGGAATTTACCGGTGAGAGAATCATCCCCGGAAGCGTCGATGACGACCTCCTGAACGAGCACCTGTGCCGCTACAGGTTTGCTCAGCTTCTGGTGGAGGACAAGGTAGTCCTGGACGTCGGCTCCGGAGTCGGCTATGGCTCGAGAATCCTGGCGGAAAAGGCGGGAGCTGTCCTTGCCGTCGACGTCTCGGAGGAAGCGGTTCGCTACGCAGGTGAACGGTATGCCGGGGAGAATATCGAGCTGGTGGTTGGAGACTGCCATCAATTGCCCCTTGCCAGCGACAGTGTGGACGTGGTGGTCAGTTTTGAGCTGATCGAGCATTTGCAAGGCCAGCAAGCTCATTTGCTCGAGGTAGACCGGGTCCTCAAACCGGATGGACTGACCGTCATTTCGACACCGAATCGGGTCTTCTACAGCCAGGAAAGCAATCAGGTCAATCCATTCCACATCCATGAGTTCGACTTCCAGGAGTTCCTGGACTTCCTGAAGTCCGTTTTCAGTTCGGTGCAGATCTTTTTTCAGAATCATGTTGCAGGCCTGATTGTGGGGAATCCGAGCCTCTACCGGGAGGTAACCACCTGTCTTCAGGCGGAAGCCGGGGATCCGGAAGCCACCTCCAACTATTTTGTGGCTGTTTGCACCCGCGACCGGGAAAAGCAGCCCGCTCTGGGAAACTTCTGCCTGCTGCCCGGGACCGGCAACCTGCTGCGAGATCGCCAGCAGAATATTCAGCGGTTGGAAGAGGAAGTCGCCAAGCTCGACCGTGCTCTGACGCAGCTTCAGCGTGAGTACGAGGAACGCACGAGCTGGGCGCTCCAGTTGAACCGGCAGATCAAGTCGAGGGACCGATCCCTGATGCGCCTGCGCGCGGAATTTGAGGATCGCACCCGTTGGGCAGAGGCTCTGTCCCGCCAATTTGAAGATCGCAGCCGATGGGCGGAGGAGTTGTCCCAACAAGTGGAGGAGAGAGACAAGGCAATAGTGAAACTTCAGTCCGAATTCGGGGATCGCAGCCGATGGGCGCAGGAGCTGTCCCAACAAGTGGAAGAGAAAGACAAGGCAATTGTGAAACTTCAGGCTGAATTCGAGGATCGCACCCAGTGGGCTCTGCAGCTGGACGCCAAGCTGCAGGCGATCCGGCAGTCAAAGCTCTACAAGTTGGCCAGGTTGCTGGGACTGAAAGTAGGGGCCTGAAGAGTCAGGTAAGGTAGACCAGGACGGCTTTCTGGTTTCCGAGATCGCGTGCGGCCGGGGTGATGATCGACTTTCCGTTCACGTGAATCTTGCGGTCTTCCTTCACCGCCTGCCGAATATCCTCCTCACAAACGAAGCTGGCCGGCTCTGGTGGCTCCGGTGGCTCCGTGGGTGTCTCGGGGGGCGTCGGCCGGGTTGGCGGTGGTGCCGGTTGGGGCGGTCGCTGGAATTGGAGCCGGCGGTCCGCCATCAGGCGATCCACCAGGGCCGAGACCTCTCCTCGATTGACGGGAGTTGCTTGCTGTTGCGGAGCGGTTGCGGCCTGGGACGAGTCCTCCCCAAGCTCCTGAGTGCGGCTGTAGGCCACCCGTTTGATGTTGATCAGGTGAAATGGGGAAATATTGTCGGAAGTGATGTTTCCGCCGAGGGTCCCGCATCCCAGAGTCATGCTCGGAAAGAGTCGGGTGGTGTAGCCCACGGCACCCAGGGCCGCCTGGGTATTGACCACGATTCGAAAGACGGGCTTCTGCAGGCCGAATTGCCGAATGATCTCGTCGTTGTTGGAGTGGATCGCCAGGGTGTGACCCAACCCTCCGTAGTTGAGCAGCTCGATGCATCGATCGCAAGCCGCCTCCCAGTCTTTTTCCACGTAAAACGCCAGAATGGGGGAGAGCTTTTCCATGGACAGGGGATAGTCCCGGCCAACGCCGGAGAGCGGCGCTACCAGGACTCGGGTGCCTTCCGGGATCCGGATCCCGGCCAGTGCCGCAATCGTTGCTGCCGGCTTGCCGACGATCTTGGGGTTCACCGTTCGCTTGGGAGTGACGACCACCCGGCCCAGCGCCTGGATTTCCTGTTCGTTCAGGAAATGCCCCCGGTTGTGCTTGATCTCTTCGATCACACGATCCTTGATGGCGGCATCGGTGATAATGGCCTGCTCCGAGGAACAGAGCGTGCCGTTGTCAAAGCACTTGCCGGTAAAAATGTCCTGAATGGCCCGAGGGATGTCAGCCGAGGATTCCACATAGGCGGGAACGTTGCCCGGACCCACCCCAAAGGCGGGCTTTCCCACACTGTAGGCGGCTTTGACAAGACCATGCCCTCCGGTAGCCAGGATCAGGGCGGTGGTGCGATGGCTCATCAGCTCCCGGGTTCCTTCGATGGTGGATCGGGACAGACACCCAATCGATCCCTCGGGTGCGCCGGCTGCGACCGCGGCCTCCGACAGGAGTCTGCTGGTCTCCTGGATGCAACCGGCTGCCGAGGGGTGGGGGCTGAAAACAATGGTGTTGCGGCCCTTCAGCGCGATCAGGGCCTTGTTGATGGTGGTGGAAGTCGGGTTGGTGGAGGGAATTATGGCGGCAATCACCCCAACCGGCGAGGCGATCTCGAGGATCCCCTTTTTCCTGTCTTCCCTGATGATGCCGACCGTCCTGAGGTCTTTGATGGCTTCGTGGACAAACTCGGAGCCGAACTTGTTCTTGAGGATCTTGTCGGCGACGTTGCCGAAGCCGGTTTCCTCCACGGCCATGCGGGCAAGCTTCTCCGCGGCTCCCAGTCCAGCCTCGGCCATTTGTCGAACCACGGAATCGACTTGGTCCTGGGAGAATCGAGAGAGGCGTTCCTGGGCCTGAAATGCCTTGTCAAGCAGTGACCGGGCCTGCTGAATGGACTCGAGATCTCTATCCATGGCCTGTGGGAGGTCCGCAGAAATTCAGGAAGGTTGGTCGGAGGAGTATCCGCCGGGGCAGTGTCGGCGCCCGAGGCTGCAGGGCCGCCACCATCCGAGTGCCACGCCGAGTGAACGGCTTAGCGCGTTTCGCCGGGGATGTTCTTTTCAGCTTCGGCGTGGGGGCTGGGAATGACGTGGACAGCGACCAGTTCGCCGACTCGCCGCGCCGCGGATGCGCCCGCATCGGTGGCGGCCTTGTTCAATCATTCCTAGCGCTTCGCCCGGCACAACCTCAGCTCCTTTGTCAGCTTGATGAGGGTGAAACTATCATTTAAGGGTTGTCGGGTCAACCGACGGCAACCGCGGAAGCCCATGGCGAGAGGGAAGTAACCGAGCGGCTGCAGTTCCCGCTCTACATTGAGGACGAGCTATGGCAGGTATCCTTCCTTGGCTCTTACCCGGAAGTCCTTGTGCCGAGGAACACGCACCGAGATCTTGCGCCACCCTCCGTTGCTGTCGCTGATCTCGGCCGGAGGGTAGTAACCGAGCAGATAGAGGTGCTGAAGATCCTGAACGATCTCGGTGAAGACCCGGCCGATTTCTTCGGGGCGTCTGATCCTGACGGCGACGCCTCCTGTCGCATCCGAAATCTCCGTCAGACGATCGATCAGGAGCTGGCTTTGCAGCGCCCGTCCCTGAAAAACGGTATAGATGGGAATCCCGACCCGCTTGATGGTCCTGACCGAGTCCTCCATCGAGAGGACGCTGCTGGTATCCTCTCCGTCGGTGAAGAGCAGGATGGCTTTCTTGCCGGTCACTCGGGCCAGATGCGGGGCCAGTTGGGCCAGAGAATCGAAGAGAGCGGTGCTCCCGGAGGCCCGCATGCGGAACAGGGCTCGGAGTGCCGCTCGCCTGTCCTTGGTAAACGGCACCAGGACCTGGAGCCGATTGTTGAAAGCAAAAAGGCCGAAACGATCCTGGGGCTTGATCTCCGTCAACAGATCGGCCACCGCATTCTTGACGTGCGGCAGCGGCTTCAGCATGCTTCCGGTGGTGTCCACCAGCAACGCGATCGTCAGAGCCGAGGTTTGGGACTCAAAGGCTTGGATTGACTGGATTTGACCGTCCTCTTCGATTTCGAAGTCAGCCGGCGCCAGTCCCGGAACGTATCGCCCTCTCTGGTCGAAGACAGCCGTATAGACCTCCACCATGCGGACGTCTATCCGGAGCGTCCTGACCTTGGGTACTTCGTCTGCAGAGGCCGTGAGGCCTACCCCACAGAGAAGGGAGGACGTCAGCAGTAGTCGCGACAAAACGTTCATTGGTTTGCCCGGCGCTCCTGTCAATGGCTCTACGCGGTCGAAGAGATTGGGTCTCAGAGAGCCGCAGGTCGCGGGTTCAAAGGCTTAATTCTCCAAGACCGAGCGATTTTAAACCTGTATCCGGTGCGATTTCAAATCCTTCCTCAAATTCTTGACAGGTTTCGGGCAGGGGCGTAGTATGAATGGCCCTTTTCTCTGCCGGGAGAGCCATTGTGTCCTTGGGCGCCGATCTGAAACGTGAGCGGGAACTTAGAGGGGTTACCCTGGAAGAAATAGCCAGGGAAACCAAGATCCGGGCCAGTCTGCTCGGTTACATCGAAGACGACCGCTTCGATCGATTGCCCGCCGGTGTTTTTCGACGGTCCTTTGTTCGGAGCTATGCCCGCTACCTGGGTATCGATGAGGACAAACCGGTGCGGGAATACCTTTTGGTGGAAGACCGGCTCAAATCCGCGGGCTATTGGTCCCGCGCCGCTCAGAAGCCCCGGCCATCCTTGGGTGCGAGGTTGAAGACCCGGGCTGCAGGCGCAAAATCCGGCGCCATCTTTCCCTCCGTGGTGGCACTTCTTGGGGCCCTCACGATCTTTTACTTCGTCGAAGTAGGCGCCCGGACAGACCAGGATTCGTTGAGCGTCGCCAAGAGCGCCGGAACAGCGCAGCATTCGCAGGATCAAGCCTCGGCGCCCCCACAGGCTTCCGGGAACAACGGGCAACTCGCCGGTGTGAGTGGATCGGATGATCAGGCCGGCTTGAGCGTCTTGGGAGAACTGGCTCCCAAACTGTCTCCTGAAACGCCATCGGAAGCCAGGCCCGTGTCGGTGGCGGAGCCGAGGCTACGCATCAAGGCTCGAGAGCAGGCCTGGATAAGGGTCAGCGTTGGGGAAAGCACGTTGTTCAGCGGCATCTTGCGCTCTGACGAGACCAGGAGCTTTTCTCTCCAGCGGCCCCTGAACGTGAAGCTTGGGAATCCCCTGGGGACTCAACTCTGGGTGAACGATCAGGTTTTCGGCCAGCTCGGTGAGCCAGGGAAAACCAAAACCATCTTTGTTTCGGCAGAAAACTACCAGAGTTTTCTGGCCGCGCGCGACCAGGTCGCCCCATCTCCCAACCCATCGCAGGTAAGCACCCTCAACTAGCCCGCATTTCTCACCAGGGCACTCCCAGCGCCGCGTGTAACCGCAAGGTCTCACACTCGGACCAATAAGTTTCCAAAAATAAACGGACTTTCATTATGAATCCGGCGACCTGGTGAGAAATGCGGGCTGGCGTCCTGTTCGAGCAGGAGAGGTCCACTCCAACTCCTGTTTTCAGTCTTTCCCCCGTTCAATGCGCTGCCGGTAGACCCTCTGAATTTCTCGGGTCCATGGCCCGACCCTGCCTGTCCCGACAGCTTGACCGTCCAGGTGGGTAATCCCGGTGATCTCGTCTGAAGTGCCGGCCAGAAAGGCTTCGCCGGCTGCCCGGAACTCGGCCAGAGAAAGCGACCGCTCCTGAAAGAGGAGCTTCAGCTCCGGCGCAATCTCCTCTACATATTCGCGAGTGATGCTTGGCAATATGGCGGAAGTCTGAGGGGGAGCGACGATGGTTCGATCGAGAATCGCCAGGGCGGCCGAGGAACTGCCCTCGGTGACATTTCCCTTGGTGTCCACCAGCAGCGCTTCATAGGCACCCAGCTTTCGGGCCTGCTGCTTGGCCAGAACATTGGGTAGCAGGTTGAGAGACTTTATGTCGCACCGGCGCCAGCGCAGGTCCGGAACCGACTGAACCTTGACGCCTGCCACGATCCCCCTGTTGGCAAACGGGCGCACGCTCATGAAAAAAGAAGGGCTCAAGGACTCGCTCCAGGAATGGTTCCTGGGGCTGGATCCCCGGGTCAAGTGGAAGTAGACGGTAGCGTTAGGGATCTGGCTGGCGTGGTAGGTTTCCTCGATCCAACCCCGAATCTCCTCAAGGTTGGCAGGCTGGAGATCAATTCCCCTCAAGCTGCGCTGAAATCGCCTCCAGTGTCGGTGCAAGCCCCAAAGCCGACCCTGATAGGCGCGCACGACCTCGTAAACACCATCTCCGAACAGGCACCCCCGGTCCTCCGCCGGGATCACGGCATCCTCCAGGGCACAGATGGTACCGTTGACGTTTGCCAGTTCGTGCATCGGACTTGGCGAAGCAATTAGACCAGGGGATACGGCGACGCACCCGAAACACAGGGCCAATGGGCCTGATCCCGCGCAGGATCCTGCCTCGGAAGGCGCGGCTTCAGAGCATTCTGCCGCCGTCCACGACCAGGATTTGCCCTGTGACAAAGCTCCAGTCGGTCGCCATGGAAAGAGTCACCTCAGCGACATCCTCAGCCGTTCCCATGCGATTGAGAGCCGAGGCCTTCTTGAAGTTCTCCCGCATCTCCGGAGCTCTGGCGACTCCGTCCAGCCAGCGGGTCTCGGTGAGAGCCGGAGCCACGGCATTCACCAGGATGTCGGGGCCGAGGGCTCGAGCCAATGACTTGGTCAGACTGATGACTCCGGCCTTGGACGCGCAATAGGCAATGCAGCTGCCCTGCCCGGTGATTCCGGCCACCGAGGCGATGTTGACGATGCGTCCGCCGCCTTGTGCCTGCATCAGGGGAGCCACGGCACGACAGCAGAAATAGGTGCCCTTCAGGTTTACGGCGAAGAGGCTGTCCCAGATGTCCTCGGTCAGCTGCTCCAGGTCCGCAAAGTCGATGAATCGAGTGAAGCCGGCGTTGTTGATCAGTATATCGATGGCGCCCAATTCTTGGTGGACCTGTTCCATCATCTGCCTGACTTGGGCATCGGATGAGACGTCGGTGCGAACCAGCAGGCTGCGCCCTCCGGAATCTTGAACCGCGGAAGCCGTTTCGGAAGCCTCCGCCTCGGACTTGGAATAGTTGATGGCAACGGCTGCGCCTTCCCGGGCAAACAGCAGAGCAATGGCTCTCCCGATCCCGGTGCCGCCCCCGGTGATCAGGGCTGTCTTGCCGGCCAGTTTCATGGATGGTTTCCTCTCTTGCCTCCAGGGATGAAATTGGAGCCCCTAATATAACCTCACAGCCTTGAGATTGTTCAATTATTGTGGAGAGACACCAGTCTTAGATGGAGTAGTCGACACGTTCCGGGAGAGGGGCGGGCCTGGCAGGCTCCTCCAGCATGCCCGCTCCCACGGTGGCGTGGGTGGAATCGTCGATGAGCACGAAACCACCCAGGCTGCGGTTGCGGTGATAGCGGTCGTATAGCAGGGGAGTGGCCGTCTTCAGGGCGATCCGTCCGATCTCGTTGAGTTTCAGCACGTGAGCCGAGTCCTCTTCCAGGCGGTTGATGTCCAGCCGATAGTGCAAGTGGTGAACCATGGCCTTGGTGCTGTGGGTGGTGTGTTTCAGCAGGTATTTCTTGCCGAGCTGCAGGGGAGTCTCGTCCATCCAGCAACACATGGCTTCCAGGTCCTTGCCGACGTGGGGCAGATTGTCGGAGGCCACGATAAGGTCCCCTCGACTGACGTCGATGGTGTCTTCAAGCAGGATGCAGGCCGACATGGGGGCGTGGGCAACCTCCAGCGATCGACTCATGAGTTGAATCTCCTGGATCCGGGATTGTCTTCCGGACGGAAGCACAGTGACCCGGTCGCCAACCCTGAAGGCCCCGCTGGCTACCTGTCCGGCAAAGGCCCTGAAATCGGTGGAGCGGCCGAATTGGGGCCGGATGACCCATTGGACGGGGAAGCGGGGATCCTGCATATTCCAGTCGCTGGCGATGTGAACGCTCTCCAGAAAGGAGAGAAGCGTCTCGCCCAGATACCAGGGCATTCTGGAGGAGCGAGCGACCACGTTGTCTCCCAGCAGTGCGCTCATGGGAATAAAGGTGACATCCCTGATTTTGAGGCGTGTCGAGAATCGGGTGAATTCCTGTCGGACGGCTTCGAAAACCTCCTCGGAAAAATCGACCAAGTCCATTTTGTTGACGCACAGCACCAGGTGGGGAATTCCCAACAGGGATGCGATGGTGGCGTGTCTCCGGGTCTGCTCGATGATTCCCTTGCGAGCGTCCACCAGGATCAGGGCCAGGCTGCTGGTGGAGGCGCCGGTGACCATGTTAACGGTGGCCTGAGGATCGGGCGTTTGGGCATTCACCTAAAAATACCCCTCTCTCTTGCGGTCTTCCATGGAAGTTTCTGAGATTTGATCATCGGCCCGGGCACCACGTTCCGTCACCTTGAGGGAAGAGATTTCTCCGATGATCTCCTCAACCGTGGCGCAGGACGATTCAATGGCTGCCGTACAGAGGATATCCCCAACCGTCCTGAACCGAATCGACCGGGTCTCGGTCGCCTCGCCACGCTTGAGCGGAAGCAGGTCGGAGGCGCTCATCCATAGACCGTCCCTCCGGAAGACCTCCCGCCGGTGGCTGAAGTAGATGCTTGGAATCTCCAGCTTCTCCCTGGCGATGTATTGCCAGACATCCAGTTCGGTCCAGTTGGACAGGGGGAATACGCGGATGTGTTGGCCCGGGTGTATCCTGGTGTTGTAAACACTCCAGAGCTCTGGTCGCTGGTTGCGCGGGTCCCACTGTCCAAATTCGTCTCGAAACGAAAAGAACCGTTCCTTGGCCCTGGATTTTTCTTCGTCACGGCGTGCTCCCCCGAAGGCAGCGTCGAACTTGAACTCCTCCAGGGCGTGCAGCAGGGTGGGGATCTGCAGCCAGTTCCGGCTCTTGTCGGTGCCGCCGGGCTCCGTCACAATGCCGGCGTCGATGGCGTCGTCCACGGTGCGGACGATCAACCGCTCCCCAAGCTCCTTGACTCGCCGGTCGCGAAACTCGATTACCTCCGGAAAATTGTGGCCGGTATCGATGTGCAGCAAGGGAAAGGGGAAGTGAGCCGGTCGAAAAGCCTTTTCAGCCAGCCTCAATAGGCAGATGGAGTCCTTTCCGCCCGAAAAGAGCAGCACCGGCCGCTCGAACTCCGAGGCCACTTCACGCATGACGTAGATGGCCTCGGCTTCCAGGACGTCCAGGTGGGATAGAAAGTAGCTATCCATGGTTTCGGTTCAGCTTTCCCGATTCGGATGGCGGACGCAGGGCATCGCCAGCGCAATAATCACTGGTTGGTGGCGGGACTCGGACGGCGGTGCAGTCCGCATTCCTTGTGCTCGGGCCGCTCCCACCACCATCGTCCGGCCCGCAGGTCTTCTCCCGGCGCCACGGCTCGCGTGCAGCAGGCGCAGCCGATGCTTAGAAAGCCCTGTTCGTGCAACGGATTGTAGGGCACCCGGTTGGCCTTGACGGTCTCCCAAAGGCGGGACTCCTCCCAATTCCAGAGAGGATTGATCTTGACCAGCCTATTGCTGTCGTCCCATTCGACGGGATACACATCACGTCGGGTCACGGATTGCTGTCGCCTGAGACCGCAGATCCAGGCGTCCATGCCCTTGAGCGCCCGCGCCAGGGGATGGATTTTTCTGATGCGGCAACAGAGCTGTCTCAACTCGACGCTCTGGTAAAAGAGGTTGATCCCATGGTCCCGGACCATCGACTCCACCTCCTCGGTTCGGGGAAAAAAGGTCTCGATTCTCAGTCGGTAGCGCTCTTCAGTCCGTTCGACAAGCTGGAGGGATTCGGGAAAGAGTCTGCCAGTGTCCAGAGTCACGATGCGAACAGGAAGGGCGTCCCGGGCCAGGAAATGGGTGATCACCTGATCTTCCAGACCCAGGGCCGTGGCGAATACCACCCTGGAACCGAATCGGCGATAGGCCCATTGCAGGATTTCGCTGGGAGAAGAGGAGCGAAGCTGCTCCTGCCACCGCAAGATATCACCAGCATTGGATGGAGAGGCAACCATGAGTCTCAAAAAAAGATGACTAAGTTAATAAACATAGTCAATATATTGGGGGAGCTCACAAAAGTCAAGTGATTTCTTGATTTTAGTCTGATATTATTGTTGACGAAGGGTGTCAGAATCAAGTATGTAAAGTATTTGGATTGTTATAGTCATGTTTTAGTCTCCACGGGCGATCGATTATGAAATTGTCCACCAAAGGCGAGTATGGCCTGTTGGCGGTCATGGATCTGGCCATTCACTCGCTTGAGGCTCCGGTACAGAGCGCCCAAATCGCCGAACGCCAGAACATTCCCAAACAGTATCTGGACCAGCTCCTGCTGTACCTGAAGAAGGCCGGACTGGTCGAGAGCAGCCGGGGGCGTCAAGGCGGATACCAGTTG
>JAPVWS010000442.1 GCA_027493295.1 Candidatus Versatilivorator vitaminiformans
GTGCGGGCGGGACGCCCGCGCTCCCGGGGGGATCACCGAAGCCGAGCCGCCAAGCGAAGGCTGACGCGGCGGGGAGTGAAGCGGGGCCACACCCTGGCTCCGCCTCCCCCTCCCCACTCCCTCACTTGACAATATCGCCACATTCTGAAAAATGTCCCCCCATGAGACACCAAATAACCCTTGCTATTCTTCTTGGCGCACTGGTCTTCACCATTGCCGCCTCCCCCGTCCAGGCTCAAACCCTCGAGAGCCGTGAGGACCCGTCCCTCGACTATCCGATCGAGGTGCTGGAGGCCGATCCCTATTGGCAGTCGGCCGGCAAGTGGGCGCTGGAATCGCCCCTGACCACCCTGGGAGCCATGCGAGCCGTCTATCGCAAGCTGGGAACGCTGCCCGCCCAGCGGCTGCGGCTGCCGGTTCCCAACTCGCCCTGGAAGCTGACGGGGCGAGTCAGCCGGACGGGCGACGGTACCATCCACGCCGCCTTCGGCCGCTACCTTTACCGTTCCACCGACAAAGGCCGAAGCTGGCAGGGAAGGAAGCTGGACAACCTTGCCGGCGCCAGGGAGGGCCAACCGGTCAGCACCGCCGCCTTCGGAGGCAACGACGAATACATCTTTCTGGCCCACGCTCACCGGGGACTGCTCCCCATCGACCCCGAGTCGGAGAACCCCACCTATCCGGAGGTCATCTCCCGATCCAGCGACGGCGGCCGGACCTGGCAAGCCAGCGATCCCCTGAAACATGCCTTCAAGAAAGCCGGGGGCGACGGCAATCACATCGTCAGTCTGGGCGGAGGCGAGCTGCTGGCCAACCTGGATGGATACGGAGGACCGCTGGACCCGAGTGTGAAGCGCGAGGGCGGCATGGTGATCTTCCGCAGCACCGACAACGGAGAGACCTGGAAACAAGATTCGATCGTGCCCCGGGTCGCCGAAACCGGCTTCCTGCACCTGGGCGGCAGGCGGATGCTGGCGGCCTTTCGCAACGAGAGCGGGAAACACGACAGCAAGACGGTGCAGTTGGCCAACTCGGACGATGGGGGACGCACCTGGCACAGCCATCGCCCCCTCACCCGCATGTACGGCCAGGCTCACGGGGACCTGGTCGCCCTGCCGGGAGGCGGCGTGGTGGCCACCTTCGAAAACCGCTACCCCTACGCCGACGGGGGGGCCATGCTGGCCCGGGTCAGTTGGGACGCAGGCCAGACCTGGGAGCCCGAGCTCTACAAGCTCACTCGGGGCCACGGCTATTCCGGCTCGGTGGTGCTGGAGGACGGCACCATCGTCACCCTGGCCGGCGACGGCCAACTCAGCCGGGTGGGCCGCCCCACCGGCCGCCACTACACCCTGCAGGCCGTCCGCTGGAAACCGTTGCCGAAGGGAAAGAAGGTCGGGGAGTAGCTGGACTGCTCCCGCCTTTCCAATTCCTGCGTCCATCCCATAATCGAGGCCCCATTTCGTGACCCTGCTTGCCGTCACTGCTGCCGTATCCCTGGCGCTTGTTCTGGGCGCACTGTGGGGACTGTACGGTCGCTTCGGCGACCGTACCGAGGGGTTTGTCCTGGCCGCGGGCGGCGGCGCCCTGATGTTCTCCGCGGTGCTCGAGCTGATCGTGCCCGCTCGCGAATTCATTAGCCTGACCGCGACGGGATTGGCGCTGTTGATCGGAGCGGGAACTTTCGCCCTCATCGACTATCTCATCGACGAACGCTGGGGGGATGAGGGCGGCGTCGGCCTTCTGGCGGCAGTCACCCTGGACGGAGTGCCGGAGAACGTCGCACTGGGAGTGATGCTGATCGGCGCCGGCGCTTGGGAAGTCGCAGGCCTCGCCACGGCCATCTTCCTCTCCAACTTGCCCGAAGGCGCCAGCGGCGCCAAGGGGATGCGCGCAATGGGCTGGCGGCGCGGCCGCATCCTGGCGCTATGGTTCGGCACGGCGCTGGTCCTGGTCGTGGCTACGGTAGCTGGAAACCTGCTATTTCACGGTGCGCCGGAAGAGTATCTCGCGCTGATGCATGTCTTCGCGGGAGGCGCGGTCATCGCATCGCTCTCCACCGAGATTTTTCCCAAGGCCTACCGCCGCGACCACCACATGGCCGGAATCGCGACCGCGCTAGGCCTACTGGCGGCTCTCCTGGTCACCCACACCATGACCGAATGAAATAGGGAGACAGCCAATCCGAACAAGAAAATAGTGCACACTAAACCAGTGGAAGCTCGGCTCGGCAATACGGAGATGAACGTGAAAAAAATTACCCTGAGCGCCGACGGGAATCTGATTGAAGCGGCGCGACGAAGGGCCGTATCGGAGCACACGACCTTGAACGAGCAATTTCGGCTGTGGCTCGAGAACTACGTTCGGCGCGAGCAGCAGGCTGCCGAGGCCATGGGAGTCATGCGTAAGCTGCGAGGCAGCATATCTACCGGAGGGCGAAAGTTCACTCGGGACGAAATGAATGAGCGTTGAAAACTTCCTCGACACCAACATCCTTGTTTACTTGTTTGATGAAGTCGATAACGAAAAACGCGAGACCTCAGAGCATCTGGTCCAAAAAGCCATGCGCAACGAAACCGGTTGCATCAGTTATCAGGTCGTCCAGGAGACCATAAACGTCTTAACCCGGAAACTCAATGCACCGCCGGAGAAAGCTCGACAGCTATTGAACCACGTCTTAACGCCTCTTTTGCAGCTCAACCCGACCCGGACGCTTTACGAACGAGGCCTCGATTTACAAACCCGCTACAGCGAAGACCAGCAGCACGGACAGCAGGTTGACGGAGTCACCATCACCAACCCGTTCATGACCTGAGTTGACTGTTGGCGAAAGCATCAAAAACCGGCAAATCCAAAAGCGTCGCGACCATCACCCACCGCAAGGCCAAACGCACCAAAATTTCCGCGTCCGAGTATTAGGCGGCGATGGCAGAGGACGACCGAAATCCCAACCAGGTCGCCTATCGGCGCCACAACCGTGACTTCGACCCGCAACTCGTCCGGCTCGGCAAGGACCACAAGGACTGGTTGGATCCGGTAGTGCAGGGGCCGCCTCTATTCATCCGGGAGAAGGCGCAACCGAACGTGCTGATCGGCGACCTGCCGTAGCGGAGCAAGGAGCCGGAGATCGCCCGCTCACCTGTATCTAAGGCCACGCTCACGGGGACCTGGTCGCCCTGCCGGCAGGAGGCGTGTTGGCCACCTTCGAGAACCGCTACCCCTACGCCGACGGGGGCGCCATGTCGGACCGGGTCAGTTGGAACGGAGACCAAACCTGGGAACCCGAGCTCTACGTGCTCACCCGGGGCCACGGCTATTCCGGCTCGGTGGTGCTGAAGGACGGAACAATAGTTACCCTATGCGGCGACGGCCAGCTCAGCCGGGTAGGCCGCCCCACCGGCCGACGCCACACCCTGTTGGCCGTCCGCTGGAAACCCTGGCTGAAGGGGGAAGGGTGGCGAGTCGGGGGAAACAACTAAACAACTAATTGAAGAGGAGAGCGTAGACGCTCTACGGAAGAAGCGCGGGAACCTGTCGCTATTCCAAAGCGCCTACTGGGAACGTATCGTCCGTAACTGGTCCCATCATGGGGGCCCACGCCAGGTGTTTATTCAATGGTCGTCAGTCCTAAGTACCGCAAAAGTGAAGTTTGAAGGCGATGTTTGAGGCGCCACCGGATCGTTATCGGCTTCTCACCCTCCCAGGTCTCGAAATCAAGGTCACCACAGTAGACAAATGGTGCAGCCCTACTCTGTTGGGTTTTCGCAAAGCGTCGAATGAATAGATGAACTGCTATTCCTCGCTCTCGGTGTCCCCGAAGCGCCTGACCGACTTTCCCTCCTTGGGTTGTCCGGTTCTGGCTTTGCCACTGGAAGTGCTGTGCATCAAGGAAACGGTCGCTGTATTGGTGCTCGTCTTTCATCCCTGCTTTCTCGAGGGTGACGAGTAGAAACATATGATCGCCGGTCCAAATGAAGCCAGTTTGGCTCCACTTTGCGTTCTCGAAAGGTACATTCCATAACGATGCGATTTCGCTCCGGCGATATTCAGCGCCAATCTCAACCCTTCGTGCTTCCGCCACATCCGGCATCATGCGGTAGCCCATGTCCTCCCAATAAAAAAGCACCTCGTGTTGCGCCTGGCCACGTGATTCTGCAGAAGGACCGAACCACTGGCGAAGGACCCGTGGCAAAACGTTTTCGGTCTCTCCTGGTCGCCGTGCTGCGCTCACGTCTGCTTTGGCGAAGTTGAGTTCAAGTGCACCGGCCTCCGTTTCGACGATCGTCCAACCTTCTGGAATATTAAGATTGGTCTCTCGGTCGGGCAACATAAGGCTTGAGCGACCACTGGAATGGCTAACCGCGCATGCGAAGCGTGGCGCATGCTTCACCGCTGATTGCAGGCGTTGAAGGTACTGTGCGAGTCGCCATTCGCAGAGTTCGCGGGCGAATTCTGGTAGGTGTGCAGTTGCTTCCTTAGGACATTCTACGAAAGAGTGAAATTGCTCACCCTCAAGCACAAAGTACGATGTGCCACCCGTGCCCTTCCCACCGGTCCAGGCCGCAATGGGGTTCTCGAGCAGGAGTGTCTTCAATCTTTGCTCATCACCCAATGCCGGCCCGAGCTCATCCGCTAGCACAGCCGAGCGGCGGGCCCGTCGGGCGACATCCTTGGTGAGTCGGTTGAGTGGAATGGCTCCCGGGAACGCATCGTTTCCAATCATTGCGAGAAGCACGAGCATCTTGTAACTCTTGGTCATTGGCGTGGTTTCTAGCGCACGTAGGAATGATTCGGTCGCCTTTATTGCAGCCCGCGCTTGCGAATTCACATCGCCTTGAGCCCCGACAAAACCGAACCAGGAGCCGTAAGTGCGCCGGACCGCCTTGGGGTCGTAGCCTGCGTGCCAAGTTTCCAACGCGGTAGGTCGGAACCCATGGCGATCACGGAAGGCTCGGTACCAGATTTGAAGGGCATCGACCCCACGGGGAATCCGAATGAGGCGTTTCAGAATCTCGATTGCTTCTAGCTCGTAGGTTACCGAACAACCAGGTGGTAGATTCAACTCGCCGCGCTCGTAGCGCTCCAGCGCCATCGCAACTTCACCGTGGCTATCGCCGACGCCCGACAACAACAGCATTGGCACATTGAGGAACGTCTGGTGATTGCCGACGTAGTCGATTACGTTAAGATGCGATTTGTTCTCGGATAAGCGCAGACCTCTACCAAATTGCTGGAGCCAAAGAATTCTCGATTCAGTTGGGCGCAGAAGCAGTACAGTGTCGACGGCCGGAAGGTCCACTCCCTCATTGAAGATGTCAACCGAAAACACGATGCTGAGGTCACCAGCGTTCAACTGCTCTAGCGAAAGGGCGCGTGGTGCACCGGTCTGGCCGGTGTGAACCGCAACGCAAGCCGCACCACGGCCTCGAAAATATTTGGCCATAAAATCCGCATGACGCTTGGACACGCAGAAAGCAAGCGTCCGATTGCCGCCGAATCGTTGCCATTGTTTGAATGCGTTGGCTGCCCGCGATTCCGTGGTCACGGCGGATTCGAGAACTTGCTCATCAAATCGTCCACTCCGCCAGGGAATGTTCTCGTACTCAACCCTGTCCGGAATGCCGAAATAGTGAAACGGACAGAGCAAACCCCTGCTGATTCCCTCCGCCAAGTCACATCGATAGACGAGATTCTCCCCGCAAAGAGCGAGCAGATCACCACCATCGGTTCGTTCAGGCGTAGCTGTCAGGCCTAGCAGAAAATCTGGGTCGAAATGTTCGATGAGTCGACGATATCTTCCGGCTGCAGCATGGTGGAATTCATCAACGATGAGATAGTCAAAAGTGCGTGAGTCGAATCGGGCCAGATGTTCGGTTCTCCCAATCGTCTGGATCGATGCGAAAACCACGTCTGCGCCTGGATCCTTACTCTTACCGGTATAGTGGCCAAGGGTTGCGTTCGGCCGTATAGCCCGAAACGTTCGCCGTGCCTGACTCAAAATCTCTTCCCGATGTGCTACGAATAGAACTCGACTGAATGATTGAGCATCAAACGCCGCTAGCCACGTCTTTCCAAGACCGGTCGCCAAAACCACCAACCCGGCGCGGTTACCACCCGCGCGTACCCGCTCCAGCGCGGTGAGGGCTTCGGACTGTATGGGATGCGGCGTTGGTAATTTAGCAGTTTCGAAGTCGACCTCAGGTGGTAACGCCCGTTTTGATGGAGGGCGTCGACGTGCGTATCCTTCGATCCACTCTGTTGTGAGAGGTCGTGCCTTGGCGTGTTTGAAGAGCTGATCGAATTCGGTCGCAATTGATCGAAATCCGCTGGAGTCATGCGTGGACTCCAATCGGTAATTCCATTCAATGCCACGACCAAGTCCCTGAGCGGTAAGATTTGAGCTGCCAACATAAGCTGCACCGATATTATCGGTTCCATGAAGGAGATAGGCCTTCGGATGGAATCCCAGTTCATCGTTACATTCAAAGATCCGGAGCTCAGCATTTCCACTATCAGTTAACTCCAAGTCGAGCATTCGGCGCAGCGCCCCAGGATCCGTGACACCTAGATAGTCACCCGTAAGGAATCTTAGTCTGCCGCCGCGAGTGACTAGATCATCGAGGTGCGGAAAGAGCCGGTTAAGCCCACTCTGCGTTACAAACGCTACAGCGATATCGATAGCACGCGCCTGACCGAGATCTTGGAGCAAACGATCTCCAATAGGACGTACCTCGGATCCGTACACCCTGGGAACATTATCCGCATATCGCGCTGGAGAGTCTTCGGCGACATGTGGGAATGAGCGGGAACGCCGCAACTCCTCAGCAAAGGGCGCTTCAAGAGCGAGGTAGTTGCCATATCCTGGGATCACGTGGCGTACGCCGCCCCTGGGATCGGGCACGTCGCCCTCGTAGCGTGGGATCACATGCACATGGAGGTGAGGAACGGTTTGACCAGCCGCTTCTCCCACATTCACACCGATGTTGAAGCCTGCGGGGTCTGCTTTTGCCAAGATGACGCTTCGAGCGATTTTGATTCCCTCTAGCAGCGCTGATTGCTCCTCGAAGCTTGCCTCAAACCAGTCACAAATGTGCCTGCGGGTGACGACGAGCGCATGCCGGGGGGACACAGGGAACATGTCCCAGAGGCCGAGGATCAACTCCCCTTTATGAAAGACTCGGTGGGCGTCAGGACAACAAAACGGGCAATCCATCATGGTTCAAGCAACCTAATTCGAAGAATCCCTTGGAGCCCTGCATCGGCGCAACCCGGGCAACGCCAACGAGGCATCGGCCTCTTCGCAACCCTAACGATTTGGCAGACTGGACACACATGCTCGTACCGACGCGGGTTTGCCTGTCGATTCGGAACCTCAGGTGCTGCCACCACTAACGATCTGCTTGGCTTATATCCAGCTTGCCTTACCAATTCCGCCCATTCCGGTCCATGAGGTCGCTTGCTTTCGCCGTGCCTCCTGAATACAGCAATATGGGCAGCTTCGTGGCAGAGCACTTCTCTAAGCAGCCGTCGCGGGGCGCTGGCAAGGGCGACGTGCAACCTGACGATCCCCCTACTCGGGATCGCTCGACCCAGACTACCCGTAAGCTTCGGGCTAAACACCACCTCAACTTCAAAGTGCAGCCCCGGCAAGTTCCACACATCCCCAAGGTGTGTAAGTGTCCTGCGCATTGACCGCCACACCGGGTCCCCGCGTCGTGGGATCGAATCCGTTGCAGTCATGGAGTTGACTCCGAATTGTCGATGTTCCATCTTAGGCCCCGTGACCAATCTCCCGGAAATCGGCCCACTTCAAGAGTGACGATTCTGGAAAAAGAGACGCGACCAATCATAAACATGCTCAGCAAATGAGTTCCGGCCCGTCGCTCAACTTTCCTCGACATACTTCAAACGTCGATAGGACGCAAGTATCTCACCCTCCGCCGACCAACCAATCCATCGTGAACCGTGCGAACGTAATCGTCTCGTAAGGGATCGACTTGCCGCGCTCGTAGAGGCAGCCGATTGATCCGTCAGGCAGGATGGCCAGGTTGGAGTAGGCCGAGCGGCCGGGGTTCAGGAGTTTGGAGACGGGCCAGGTCTTTCCCGAGTCGTAGCTGAGCCGCACCGTCAGGTCGATCCGGTCTGTCTTGCTGGCCGGATTCGAGAAGAGTAGCCGGGAGGGTGACTCGGCGGCGGCGCCGTGTCCCACGTGGCGTATGAGGCTGGCCTGGCAGATCGGCTCGATGAGGGTCGGGTCGAAGGAGAGTTCGGACCAGGTTGCTCCGCCGTCTTGGCTGGTCGCCAGGGCCCGCATGCCGCCGCGGTCGGGCCTGCCGCCTTGGCGTGCCCAGTAGTTGCGCATGTTGATCAGGAGTGTTCCGTCGTCTTTCTCGATCACCTGGCACTCGTCGGTGTGCGGGGCCACGGCGGCGCCGAGCTGCCAGGTTTCCCCGTGATCGTCGCTGTAGAAGACGTGGGAGTACTGAACTCTCTCATCGCCCTCCTCGCCACTGCCCTTGCCATGGTCGCTGGGGATAACCAAGCGCCCCTTGTAGGGCTCGTGTTCAAGCTGAATTCCAATTCCGGGGCCGGTCGCCACCCAGGTCCAGTCAGGTTTCTTGACGGCAGCGGTGATGTCGACAGGGTCTGACCAGCTCACTCCGTCATCGGTACTCTTCGTCACCAGAACGTCCTTGTTGTCTCGGCAGAAGGGGAGCCAGATGGTACCGGTTTCCCGGTCCACCACGGGACAGGGGTTCCCGATGGTGATCTCTTCCGTTCCTCCCTCCTCGTACACAATCTGCTGATCCGACCAGGTTCGACCGCCGTCGGTACTTCTCTTCAACAGCAGGTCGATGTCGCCGTGGTCGCGGCGATTGTTCTTTCGACCTTCGCAGAACGCCAGCAGGCTGCCTTGCCTGGTGACGATCAAGGCCGGAATCCGGTAGGTGTGGTAGCCGCCTTCCCCACTCACGAACAGGTCAGCCTGGCTGGGGGCGGGCGGAGACATCTGCGTTTCAGGCGGCGGTCCGCACCCGATGCCGACTAGCATGATCGCCACGGAAGCCTTGAGCAGGCCGTTGAGGGGTTTGCTTGGAATCACGATGCCTCCTTGGTCTGGTTCCCTTGGTTCCCTTCCTGACCGGCCGGATCCGCGCCTTTCCGACATGTTGCTCGGCCACTAACGGCGCGTCCCTGTACAATCTCCAGGAAAGGGACTAACGTCGTGATCAGCCCGGTAACCTGCGAGCCGCAAACAGGGCTTTCGACGACTGCCTTGTAGGAACATTCCCGTCAAGCCTAGTGGATTACGTCCCGTAGCTCAAGGGCTCGTTGGGAAGGGACTGAACACCCCCATCCGCGGAGCGGAAGGGGCGTTTCAGGAGAGAAAGGAGGCGGGATGATCAGAGTCGATATCCACAGCCATATCTACGAACGGCGTCACTTTGCCGACAGGACCATTGAGGAGATTGAGTCCACCTATGGCAAGACCAACAAGTGCCACTGTCCGCCGGATGAGCACTGGGAGCAGGTGGCCCAGAAAGTCGAGCGGGCGGCCGTTTTTGCCATGATGATGAATGCCGCCGGACTGGTGGTCCCCAACGATTACGTCCATGAGTATGTCCGGCAACATCCGGAGAAGCTGGTGGGAGTGGCCAGCGTGGACCCCAATGATCCCGGCTGTATCGAACAGTTGGAGCATGCAGTCAGGAATTTCGGTTTCCGGGCGGTCAAGTTGAGCGGCGCCTACCAGGATTTCAATCCGGCCGACCCCTGCCACGACCCGCTATACCGCAAGGCCCAGGAGCTTGACATTCCCGTCTTCTGGCATCAGAGCACCACCCCCTTTGCCATCACCCCCTTGCGCTGGTCGAAACCCATTCTCCTGGACGAGGTGGCCCAACGGTTCCCCAAGCTGCGGCAGATGATCTGCCATATCGGGCATCCCTGGCACACCGACGCGGTGATGATCGTTCGCAAGCACAAAAACGTCTATGCCGACATGTCGGGTTTCTGCATCCGCCCGCTGCGCTTCTACGAGGCGCTGGTCACGGCCATCGAGTACGGTGTGGGGCACAAGATACTCTTCGGCTCGGATTATCCTTATGTCGGAGTGGACGACAGTGTCCGCGCTCTGTACGACACGTCCAGCATGGCCGAACGCGCTGGATTGCCGCCGGTCCCGAAGGCGTTTATCGAGGAATTGCTGGAACGGGATTCTTTGAAGGTGATGGGGATGGATTGAGGGCGGGATTTCTCGGTGGAGGGCTGGGCGTTCTGCGCCGGGCGCTCCGCCGCCTGTTTGAGATCGAACTCACGGGATGGCTGCTCCTGAAACAAAAGCAACCGATCAGCCGGCGAATCGCAGCAGCCAACACCAAGCAAGGCGTTCGGCCAAGTCACTCATCTCCAGGATCACATCCGGTTCGCCAACGGTAGCGTGCGTGCCGGCAAGGCTCAGCTCAAGCACCGGCACGCCCTCATGGCTTGTCCGACTCACGGCCGTCGCTATATGGAACGTTCTCTGAGGCTGGTTGCCATGCCACACCCGTGCGTGCAGCCTGCCATGGTCAACCCTGGCCCGGAGCCAAAACCCCCCTTCGATCGTTACCACCAGGTCGTGCTCAAGGGCTTCGGCAAGTCTCGGCTGCAGTGCGTCGAGCGTTACCTGCGACACGTCATCAGCCGATAAGAGGCGCTCCTGTCCCGTCTCGAGGACGCGGCGGACCAAGACTGGTTCACTTGGCATGGACTGGCCCATTCCCTCAATTGTCGCTGCCTGCCTGAACTCGGGCAGTCGATCCGGCCCGATATCGAGTAGCCAGCCGATAACGTTGGCGCCGTTCGCTCCTCGGTCTACACGCGAAAACACTCATGTTTTCGATCGGCAGTCGGACCAGGGTTGCAGTCAGCCGTGACTGGTTCCCAATGAAGCTTGTATATCTAAGAGACGCTTGAGTAGCGGAAACCAAACGGTTGCGGCCAAAAAACTTTCTGCGGCTTCCGGTTGACGCTTGCCAGGACGGTACAAACCGCATTCATCCTTTACACATGCGGCCGGGGATGACGGTGGCCCTCGGTTGGTTGAAGTGGGAGAGATAGGCAACGCCGTGCCAGGTCTGGTGCGGGACGCCCGCGCTCCCGGGGGAACGTCATCCTACGGCATCGCTATTCCCTTCCCCAGGGAGTGATTTCGGGCACACCATGCCGTTTCCGCCGGCAGGGTGGCCGGGTGCCGCATCGCAGGGAAACTGAGCGGCACGCAACGGGAGTGCATGCGGGCGGGACGCCCGCGCTCCCGGGGGGGACGTCATCCTACGGCATCGCTTTTTTCGTATGCGCTGGAGTGATTGGCATGTTCAGGCCGGCGGCCCACAAAAAAACGGCGGCATCATCGATGCCGCCGTTTTGCGTTTTGCCGGATCAGGAACAGCTCATGTGGATTCCCCGACCTGACCGCGAATCCTACAGTTCGAAGCGGTCCAAAGTCATCACCTTGGTCCAGGCTGCGATGAAGTCCTTCACGAAGTCTTTCTTGGCATCCCCGGCCGCGTAGAACTCGGTCACGGAGCGCAGCTCGGAGTTGGAACCGAAGATCAGGTCGACCGGAGTCGCCGTCCACTTGACCTCACCGGTGGCGCGGTCACGACCTTCGTAAACGCCCGCGGTGGAGGACTTGGTCCACTGGGTGGACATGTCGACCAGGTTGACGAAGAAGTCGTTGCTCAGGGTGCCGGGACGGTCGGTGAACACTCCGTGACGAGAGCCTCCCGAATTGGCATTCAGGACCCGCAGGCCGCCGACCAGCACCGTCATTTCGGAGACGGTCAGGTTCAGCATGGCTGCCTTCTCCACCAGCCTCTCCACCGGTGATCGGGAGTTACGGCCGGCGAAGTAATTGCGGAACCCGTCCGCGGTGGGTTCGAGCAGGGCGAAGGAATCCGCGTCGGTCTGCTCCATCGAGGCGTCCATGCGCCCGGGTGCAAAGGGCACGTCTACGTCCATCCCGGCTTTCTTGGCCGCCTTCTCGATGGCAGCGGCACCGCCCAGAACGACCAGGTCCGCCAGAGAGACCCGCTTGCCGCCGGACTGGGCGCCGTTGAAACCGCTCCGGATCCCCTCCAGAGTCTTCAGCACGCGGCCCAGCTCGGCCGGGTCGTTGGCAGCCCAACCCTTCTGGGGCGCCAGGCGAATCCGTCCCCCGTTGGCGCCGCCGCGCATGTCGGTCCCGCGGAAGGTGGATGCCGAAGCCCAGGCGGCCCGGACCAACTCAGCCGTAGACAGCCCGGAGCCCAGAATCTTGGCTTTGAGCGCGGCCGCATCCTTGGCATCGATCAGGGCGTGATCGACCGCAGGAATCGGGTCCTGCCATACGAATTCCCGGTCGGGCGCCAGATCGCCGAGGTACCGCGACCTCGGGCCCAGGTCGCGGTGAATCAGCTTGAACCAGGCCCGGGCGAAGGCGTCTTCGAACTCCTTCGGGTCCTTGAGCCAGCGCGAGGTGATCTCGCGATAGGCCGGGTCGACCCTGAGGGCGATGTCGGTGGTGAGCATCATGGGTGCATGCCGCTTGTTCGGATCGTGGGCATCCGGCACCAGGTCGGCCGCGGCGCCGCCGGCCGGCTTCCACTGGGTTGCCCCGCCGGGGCTCTTGGTCAGCTCCCACTCAAATCCGTACAGGTTCTCCAGGAAGTTGTGGGTCCAGGCCGCCGGGTTCCGCGTCCAGGCGCCTTCCAGGCCACTGGTGATGGTGTCGCCGCGATTGCCTTTCCCGTACTTGTTTTTCCAACCGAATCCCTGGGCTTCGATATCGCCGGCCTCCGGCTCCACACCGACGTACTTGGAGGGATCGGCGGCACCATGGGCCTTGCCGAAGGTATGGCCGCCGGCAATCAGCGCAGCCGTCTCTTCGTCGTTCATCCCCATGCGGCCGAAAGCCTCCCGGATGGCGTGAGCGGCCGCCTGCGGATTGGGTTTGCCGCCCGGGCCCTGGGGATTCACGTAAATCAGGCCCATCTGGGTGGCGCCCAGAGGACGAATCAGCTTCCCGTCCTTGTCGCGTCGATCGAAGGCGAGCCACTCGCCCTCGGGTCCCCAGTTCACGTCTTCGGGATACCAGGCATCCACACGACCGCCGGCGAAGCCCAGGGTCTTGAAGCCCATGGACTCCATGGCCACGTCACCCGCCAGGATCAGCAGGTCGGCCCAGGAGATCTTGCGGCCGTACTTCTCCTTGATCGGCCAGAGCAATCGCGTCGCCTTGTCCAGGTTGGCGTTATCGGGCCAACTGTTGAGCGGCGCCAGGCGTTGCAGTCCGCCGTCACCGCCACCCCGTCCGTCGATGGTTCGATAGGTGCCGGCACTGTGCCAGGCCATGCGAATGAAAAACGGCCCGTAGTGGCCATAGTCGGCC
>JAPVWS010000443.1 GCA_027493295.1 Candidatus Versatilivorator vitaminiformans
GAGCGGGTGGGAGGGAGCGCCGTGCACCGCGGGGAGCTTCATTTCCTGGCCTCCCAGCCTTCCGACCCACTGGTCGCCGCGCAGCATGGCTCTATCGATCCGGAGCAGATTGACCGGCCCGGCCGAATGGGTCCATCCCAAGGGGGTGGGCTGTCCCAGCGCCTCTTCCGGCGTGCCCTCCGCCACCGCCCTCCCTCGTTCCATCACCACCACCTGCTGTGCGAATCGGCGCACCTCGGCCTGTCCGTGGCTGACGAAGAGGGTCGGAATGTTCCATTCCGTGACCACCCTTTCCAGATAGGCCAGGATCCGGAGCTTCAGAGCCTCGTCCAGAGCAGCCAGCGGCTCATCCATCAGGAGCAGCTCCGGGTTGCTCAACAATGCCCGCCCCAAAGCCACCCGCTGGCGCTCACCCCCCGACAAGCTCCCGGGATAGCGACGCAACAGGTCCTCGAGCTCCAACACCTCCACGACTCTTTCGAGGAGAATGGGAGGACCGGTCCTCCGGCGCCGTTGCCCGTAGCCGAGATTGTCCCGGACGCTCATGTGTGGGAAGAGCCAATGGTCCTGGAACACCATTCCGACCTGCCTGCGCTCGGTGGGCAGGTGGATTCCGGCCGGACTGTCGTCGAGCCAGCGCGAACCCAGGCGAATCCGGCCGAATTGCGGCGTCAACCAGCCGGCGATCATGCCGAGCACGCTGGTCTTTCCGCTTCCCGAGGGACCGAACAAGGCGGTCACCAGGCCGGCGGCCTCAAAAGCAAGGTCGACCTCGAACCCGCTCGGGAACCGATGCCGGCAGTTGAAGTCAAGCCGACTCATGCCGCAACCCCTTGCGTTCCAGATATTCGCTGGCAGCCAGCGCGCCGGCGGCCAGAAGCAGCGAAACCGCTACCAGAGGCCAGATGGAGGCCAGCCCGTCGGGCCGGTCCTTCAAGGTGTAAATCAACAGCGGAATGGTCCGGTTCCCCTCTCTCTGGCTGACCAGCATGACGGTTGCCCCGAACTCCCCCAGGCTCCTGGCGTAGGCCAGAACGCAACCGGCAATGACGCCGTTGCGGGCCAGCGGCAAGCTGACGGTGAAAAAAGTCCTCCACCATCCCGCGCCCAGGGTCCTGGCCGCGGTCTCCAGGTTCGGATCCACCGACTGAAAGCCGAGCCGGATGGCCCGAACCATCAAGGGGAAACTCATCACGGCGGCCGCCACCACCAGTCCCGGAAACTCGAAAGCCACCCTGAGTCCCAGCGCCCGGCCCAGGAATCCGCCTATCGGGGCCGCCGGCTTGAAGACCTGCAGCAGCAGGTAGCCGGTCACCACCGGTGGCACCACCAAAGCCAGGTTGACTGCCACCTCCACCAGCCATTTTCCCGGGAATCGATGTCTGGCCAACACATAGCCCAGGCATACCCCCGGGGGCAGGCTCACCAGCACGACGAAGAGGCCGACCCTGAGGCTATTGTGAATCGCAGACCACTCGGCGGCGCTGAATTCCATGGAGACCCTTCTCGGTGACGATGAAGAAAGCTGTCAACCAATGCATCCGGAAATTCAAGAACACTACTCCGGCCCGGCTTCGGTCAGGCGGGTGAAGCCGTGCTTCCGGAACAGGGCGGTCGCCTCGGCGCCCTGCAGGTATTCAAACAGATCACGCGCGGCGTCGGAACGCCCGCCATGGCTCAGCAGCAACAACGGATATCGGATCTTGCGGTGCAACCCTGGAGCGATCTCAAAGGCCAGGTCGACCTGAGAGCTGGCCAGTGCGTCGGTTCGATAGACGATCCCGGCTGCCACGCTACCGGTCTCCACATAGGCCAGCGCTGTCCGGACGTTGTCCCCATAAACCATCCTGGACCGCAGCGACTCCCACAAGCCCAGCCGCACCAAAGCCTCCCGGGCATAGAGACCCGCCGGAACCATGGAGTCGGGATTGGCCATGGCAACGGAGGCAAAGGAGGCCTCCAGCAGCTCACGAGGAGATTGGAGGGAGCGTTGACTCCCCGTGGGGAGCACCACCGCCAAACCGTTGCCCAGCAGATTGATCCGGTCCGCCACCAGACCCGGGATGCCGGTGAGGACCCGGGCCCAACCTTCGTCTGCCGCCAGAAACAGGTCTGCTTCGGCTCCGCTGCGGACCTGTGTCGCCAGGGTTGAGGTGCTGGCGAAGTTGAGCTCGACCGCCTGGCCGCTTTGACGTGTGTATTGATCCCGGATCTCCTCAACCACGCCGGTGGTGCTCGCCGCCGCGCAAAGCAGCAGGGCGTTTTCGTCCGGCGCCTGAGCCCGGCACCCCCATCCAAGCAGGCCCAGGAGCAACGCGGGCCCGGCGAGCCACCGACTCCGACTCCACCCTGCCATGGCCTCCCCCATACGGAAACGCGCCGCCGGTGAATAGCGCAACCCTCGCCGGCCCATCTTAACATGGGGCTTCCAATGGCCTGCGCCGCGGCTGCATGCAGTCGCGGCATGCGCCGCATACCGGAACACCCGAGCTACACCCGGGGAATGATCATTTCCGGTTCTTGAGGAATCCTCTGGGAGGAATAAACTGGTGTCGGCTCATATCCACCCGCTCCCCGGCAAACAGGACTCCCTCCTGTTCCAGCAGTTGACGCTGCTGCAGCGAACCCCCCGGCGGATTGGGAGAACGGGTCAGGAGGCGACCTCCCGCGCCTACCACCCGGTGCCAGGGCAGCCCCAAGGGACAACTGTGCATGGCCCAACCCACTTGACGGGCGAGGTAGGGGGCACCGACAAGGGCTGCGATCTGCCCATAGGTCAGCACCCGTGCGGGAGGGATGGCGCCCACCACGCGATACACCTGCTTGAAGAAGGACGCTTTTCTCGAATTCTCCAATGGAGATCCCTGGTGGTCTGGTTTCCCGTTGGAGGTGGCGCCGGCCCCCTATCGCTCGCCCCACTTCAGCTTGCGCCTCAGGATGTCGAAGAAGCTGTTTCCGGGAGATTCGATCAATTCGACCGTGCTGGCGGACTTGCGGACCCGAATGCGGTCGTCTCCCTGAAGATCCAGGCCGGTCTGTCCGTCGACGGTCAGAAATACCGACTCCTGGGTGGCTTTCAGACTCAATTCGATGGAGGCGGAATCGGGCACGACCAGCGAGCGGAAGGTCAGGGTGTGCGAGGCAATGGGAGTTACCAGCATTGACCCCAGAGTGGGATAGAGAATGGGGCCGCCGGCGGAAAGGGTATAGGCGGTCGACCCGGTAGGGGTGCCCACGATCAGGCCGTCAGCCTTGTAGGTAGCCACGAAGTGGCCGTCAATCCGGACGTCGATGTCGATGATCCGCGCCAGCACCGCCTTGGTCAGGACCACGTCGTTCAAGGCCCGGTAGGCTGCGAAGGGCTTGCCGCCGCGAACCACCGCCACATCGATCATCATTCGACGCTGGACGGTAACCTTACCCTGCAGGATCAGGTCCAGCGTGGGGAACATTTCCTCCAGGGTGATCTCGGTCAGGAACCCGAGGCTGCCGAAGTTGACTGCCAGAATCGGAACCCGACGAGAGTCCAGCACGCGCGCCACCGAGAGCAGCGTCCCGTCGCCTCCCAGGACCACGATCAGGTCGCAGGTGCCGGGGATCTTCGCCTTGGGCAATCCCCGCTCGTTGACGATAGCCGCGGTTTCTCGTTCCAGAGTGCAGGCGACCCCCCTGGAGGCAAACCATTCCTGCAACCGACCGATGACAGGAGCCACAGTCTTTAGCTTGGGTTTGGCGATGATGCCGACTTCCTTGATGGTCCCACCCATCGATCACCCCCGGCCACGGTGGTGGCCACACGCAAGCACCCCAAGGGAGCACTGCCACTCAACAGGGCCCTAATCATACAAAATTCGGCAGCGGGACGTTTACAGGGAATGACCACAATAGGCACAAAAACATTATTTGTGACTCTTGTGCTTTTTGTGGTTAGACAGCATTTCTAACCCGGCCGCACAGAACATTGAAAAAGGCAGGAGTTGTTAATTGCGGGGTGTGGCAACCGATTTCGAGGAGGTAGTTTGCGAAGGACAGGAAGTAGCAAAATTGCAGAAGCGCTTGGGTGACGCTTGTCGCTGAAGGAGGTCTATCTGACTTCGTGTCTATTCGTGTTCATTCGTGGTTCGTCTTGATTGACCATTGACCGTTTCTCTCGAATGATCCGCATCGCAGGGCGGGAGCACGGCTGTCCACTCTCCACTCTCCACTCTCCACTCTTCACTGTCTACTCTCCACTCTCCACTCAACCCGCTACTGCCGCCGACGCGCCGTCAGCCCATACTCCTTGAGCTTCTTCTGCAGTGTCCTCAAGCCCATTCCCAGGAGCTTGGCTGCCCGCTGCCGATTGCCCTGGCTGCGCTCCAATGCCTGCAGAACCGCCTGGCGCTCGATGGTGTCCAGATTCAGGTCGGCGAATCGGGGCGGCTCGGCCTCCGGGGACGGAGGTGTTGCCGGCCGGCCGATGCGAAGTTCCGGCGGAAGATCTTCCATCCTGAGGGTGTCTCCCTTGCAGAAAATCACCAGGCCCTCCACCAGGTTTCGCAGTTCGCGCACATTTCCCGGCCAGGGGTGCTGCACCAGCCGGTCCAGCAACTCCGGCTCGAGCCTGTAAATCCGCTTGCGATGCTCGGCCGCGAAGGCCTCCACAAACGACCAGGCCAACCGCGGGATGTCCCCTGTCCGCTCTCTGAGAGGAGGCACCCGGAGGGTCACCACCCGGAGGCGGTAGTAGAGATCGGTCCTGAAGGTCCCCTGACTGACGGCCTCGACCAGGTCCCGATTGGTCGCCGCGATGAGTCGAACGTCCAACTGCAGAGACGCGTTCCCCCCGACTCGCATGATTTCCCGGGTCTCCAGGAACCTCAACAGCTTCACCTGCATCTCCGGGGGCATCTCCCCGATCTCATCCAGGAAGAGTGTTCCCCGGTCGGCCATTTCCAGCTTTCCCAGGCGCCGTTGGCGGGCTCCGGTAAAGGCTCCGGCCTCGTAACCGAAGAGCTCGCTCTCCAGCAGGGTCGGGCTGAGGGCAGCGCAATTCAATGGCAGGAAGTTCCGGTCTCTGCGAGGACTGTTTTCGTGAATGGTTTGGGCCACCAGGTCTTTGCCGGAGCCGCTTTCGCCCAGCAGCAGAACGGTGGAGCGGGTGGGCGCAACCGTGGCGATCTGCTTGAGAAGATCCCGCATGACGGGGGAATCGCCCAAAATCCGGGTGGCGGCGCCGGCTAGGCTCCGGCCGGCCGGGTCCGATCCCCGGGCGCCGGGCGCCCGGCTCTCCAGGATCTGTCGCACCCGGTCCCGCAACTCGAACAAGTCCAGGGGCTTCAGGATGTAGTCGTCGGCCCCCAGTCTCATGGCCTCCACCGCGGTTTCCACCGTGCCATGTCCTGTCACCATCAGCACTCCGGCCTCCGGATTGACGGATCGCACCGCCCTCAGCAAGTCCATGCCGGTTACCCGAGGCATCTTCAAGTCGGTGATGACCAGGTCGAACTGCTTGAACCGGTCCAGTTGAGCCATGGCCGCCTGGCTGTCCTCATAGGAATCCACCTGGTACCCGACTCTCCTGAGAGCACGGGAGATCGCCGCCAGGCTCTCCCTTTCGTCGTCGATCACCGCAATGTGGTGCGTCCGATTCATTGGGCAGGTTTCAGCCTCCGCCGCCAAAGACTTCGAATTTCCATCAACACCAACATCCCCCAAAAAGGATAGTACTGCAACTTCAGAAAAAACGGGTCGCTCCGCCAAATTCCCAGGACAGACCAGTTGTTCAGAACCTCGTAGGACAGGACCGACAGGCCGGATAGCAGCAGCCAGGCCGGATTGGGGAAAAAGCAGAGAAAGGGAACGATCCAGACCATGTACCAGGGGAAGAGGGTCGGGGAGAAGAGAAGCACGGCGCCGGTCAACCAATAGAGTTGCCGCAGCCTGCAGGCTCCTCGAACCCAGCAGACATAGAGCAATGTCAACAATCCGGCCGCCACCAGTCCCTCCACCCACATCTGAGAGAGCCCCTGGCCGGTTAGCCAGGAATGGAAAAACCCGTTGAAACGCCATTGATGGCGGTAGAGGCTCAAGCCCGCCAGAAGCCGGCTTCCCGCGCCCAGGTAGGGCGCCAGCATCAGCAACAGGAACCCGGCCAGCCACCCCCAGTAGCGGGCCGGCATTCCCCTGAGGAAAGCGGGCGCCAGGATCAAGGGATAGAGCTTGGAAAGAACGGCAGCCGCCAGCACACCCATGGCGGCTACCCTGCTTCGAATCTGCAGCAGAAACAGAGCCCAAAGCAGCAGTCCCACCACCAGCACATCGTGATGCCCGCTCCAAGCGATTTCGATCACCACCAGCGGATTCCAGGCATAGACCAGGACGCGACCCAGCGGCCGGCCGCTCCGTCTCAAGAGGGCCAGAATGGCCGCCACCAGCCCGACCTCGACCCCGAGGAAGGCCAGCTTGAAGCCGGAAACGGAGCCGAAACCGAGGTAGAAGAGCGCATGGACCATCTGGGCGAAGGGGGGATAAATGGCGGAGACCTCCTTGTTGTTGACGGAGGTCCAGACAGGGTTTCGGTAGTCCTCCAGTTCGGGCGATTGCGGGCTGTGTTCATAGGGATTGATCCCTTCCGTCTGCAGATAGCCTTCCCACAGATAGCGGTAGACATCGTCGGACAGCGCCGGTGCGGCCGGCAACAGCAGCAGCCTGAAGGCGAGCGCAAGAAAGAGTATGAGGGGCAGCTTGGCTTTCAAACCGCAGGGTGTCTGCAGTGACAGCCAAAGGGAGAGCAGATAGAGGAGGAACAGACCCAGGTAGAGAGTCACCAACTCCGGAATTTTTTCCTGGACCGGCGCCAGGTAAGGCAGACTCCGATAGAGGAACGCCGACGTCAACCCGCAGGCCAGCAGGCCCCACAACGGCCAGCAGGGGCGGGCTATCCACCCGATCCTGTTCCTGAAAACCAGTTGATCTTTATTAGAGGCAAGAGTATAGTGCGAGGGATTTTGGGGTTCCTTGGTTGCGGCGGCAAACGTAACAATTTTCAGAAGCTCACCCTGCGAATCGAGATCCTGCGTCGGCCCAGCCTCCCGGCCTGTTCATCCTGGCCGAGCGCAATTGGGGAACCCGATGAAATTCGTCCCGGAAGTGCCAGCCTTTGAGTCCCAGGCAGCCCTTGTGGCCGGGGCCGGAGCGTTGTCCCTCCTATCCCGCTAGATTAGGTTGATCCAGCCCCGTGTTTCACCTTGAGTATCCAGGACAGAGCTTCATTCGGGATCTTCAGACCCTCCTGTTTCCCTCAGGTCCCTACCGAACCTTTCTGGACGGGGTGCGCGCCCAGCACAGCCTGGACGCGTTCGATTTCTTCGTCCTGATTCCCTACTTTATCATACTGGGAATCCTGGCCATTTACGGGCTGCACCGCTATCAACTGGTTTACCTCTACTTTAAAAACAGGGATCGAAAGCCTCAACTCAAGCAAGAGCTCGGCAAGCTCCCGATGGTCACGGTCCAGCTTCCCATCTACAACGAGCTGTTCGTGGTCGAACGGCTGGTCGAATCGGTAACCAAGCTGGACTACCCCCGGGACCTGCTGGAGATCCAGGTTCTGGACGATTCCAACGACGAAACCCGATTTCTGGCCCGCCAGTGCGTGGAACGCTTTCGCCAGGCCGGCTTCGACATTCACTACCTCCATCGACAAGACCGCCAGGGGTACAAGGCCGGGGCCCTGGAAGCCGGCTTGAAGGTGGCCAAGGGCGAACTCGTGGCCATCTTCGACGCCGACTTCGTGCCCGAGCCCTCCTTCCTGCGCAAGACCATCCACCATTTCGCCGACTCCAAGGTCGGAATGGTGCAGACCCGATGGGGGCACATCAACTCCGAATACAGCCTTCTCACCCGGACAGAAGCCATGATTCTGGACGGTCACTTCGTGATGGAGCACGGTGGCCGGCACCGTTCGGG
>JAPVWS010000444.1 GCA_027493295.1 Candidatus Versatilivorator vitaminiformans
GGGCGCCGTGAGACCGACACCATGGGAACCTTCGCCTGCTCCTCCTGGTACTTTCTGCGCTTCGTGAGCCCTGGCAATGATGAAGCCGCCTTCGATCGCAGGGAAGTGGACTACTGGCTTCCCGTGGACATGTACGTGGGAGGCGCCGAGCACGCGGTCATGCACCTGCTCTACGCCCGCTTCTGGACCAAGGTGCTTTGTGATCTGGGTCACCTGCCATTTGCCGAGCCCTTCAAGCGCCTGCGCAATCAGGGGATGATCCTGGGGCAGGACGGAGAAAAGATGTCCAAGAGCCGGGGAAACGTCGTCACACCGGACGAAATGGTGGAGGCCTGGGGCGCCGACGCCCTGCGTGCCTACGAGATGTTCATCAGCGATTTCGAAATGTCCACCCCCTGGAATACCAACGGCCTCTCCGGAACCTTTCGTTGGCTGCGCCGCGCCTGGGAGGTGATTTTGCGGCCTTCACCTCAGGAGGACTCCTCCTCACGGACCCGCAAGCAGGACCGGGACCTGCGCCGCTGGACGCACAAGACCTTGCTCAAGGTCTCGAGCGACATCGAGGGATTTCGTTTCAACACCGTGATCTCGTCGCTCATGGAATTCACCAATGCCCTTCATGAAGCCGCCAGGAAGCCGGTCGGGAGAGAGGCCTTTGTGGAAGCCACCGACGCGCTGCTCCTGATGCTGGCGCCGGTGGCTCCCTTTATGGCGGAGGAACTCTGGGCCTTGAAGGGGCAATCCTACTCGATTCACCAGCAGCCCTGGCCCAAGGCCGACCGCCTCCTGGCGGCCGAGGAGGAGATCACGCTGGTGCTTCAGGTCAACGGCAAGGTGCGGGGGCGGCTGAACCTTCCGGCCGACCTGACGGAAACGCAGGCTCGGGAGGCGGCTTTGAGCCAGGAGTCGGTTCAGCGCCATTTGAACGGCAAGTCCCCCAAGCGATTGATTTATGTCCCCGGGAAACTGGTCAATATCGTGGTGTAGACAGTTGCAGGATCGGGAGAGATCCGTGGTGGTTTCAGCCAGGGTGCTCCAGGTGTCGGCAGCCTGGCTGCTGACCGGCCTGCTGGCGGCTGGCTGCGGGTACCGCCTGGCCGGAAAGGCCACCGCCATTCCCGAGTCCGTCGATTCCATCGCCGTTCCCATTTTCACCAATCGGACAACCAAGTACAGGCTGGAGCAGCGCCTGACCTCGGCGGTGGTGGACGAGTTGACTTCACGTACCCGGTACCGCATCTCCTCCAACCCTTCTTCGGCCGCAGCGGTGCTGACCGGAATCGTCACGGGGTTCACCTCGACTCCGGTAATCTTCTCGGGCAGGGCGGGGTCCACCATTCTGGTGACGGTGCGCCTGCGGGTGGAGCTGAAGGACTCCAGGTCCAATAAGCTCCTGTTCGAGAATCGAAACTATTTCTTCCGGGAAGAGTTTGAAATCAGTCGGGCCTCCCAGGATTTTTTCCCGGAGGAAGGACCCGCTCTGGATCGGCTCGCCAAAGCCTTTTCGCGGGACCTGGTCAGCACCATCCTGGAGTCTTTCTGACCGACATGTCCTTTGCCCAGTTCCAGACACACCTGCGCCAGGGAAAGTTCAGTCCGGCCTATTTCATTTTCGGTCCCGACGCTTACCTGAGAGATACGGCCAGAAAGGCTCTCATGGAGGCCTTGATCAAGGCCTGGGGGGGCGAACCGCCAAGTTCGAGTGTCGATCTGGACCAGACCCGGCTGGATGAGCTTCTGGCCTCGGCCTTGACTCCCTCCCTGTTTGCGCCCAGGCAGGTCATGCACATCCGGGGAGTCATGAAGTTGCGAGACCGGCAGATCAAAGAGTTGGCCGACTACCTGGCCCGTCCCAGCCCGGCTACCGTGCTGGTGTTCCTGGCGGGAGAACTGAGCCGCGATGACCGCCGGAAAAAGATTTTCAAGACGTTGCAGGCGGGCAGCCGGGTGGTGGACCTGGCCGTCCTGAGTGAGGCTCAGGCCCGAAGCTGGATCGCCAAGGCTCTAGGGAAGCGGGGACACGGCATCCAGGAGGAGGCGGTAGAGTGCCTGGTCGAACTTCAGGGGACCGATTTGGGGCGGTTGCATCTGGAGGTGGAGAAGCTGGCGCTGCTTGCCGGGGAGGGGAAGACTGTCACTCTGGAAATGGTTCAGGAGTTGGCCGGATATTGCCGGGACCACACCGTTTTCGACTTCCTGGATGCCGTATTGGCTCAGGATCGCCGCCAAGCGCTTCGGTTGTGCTGCGAATTGTCGGCTCACCCGGCAGGAATGCTGTCCATGGTCACGCTGCTGGGGCGGCGGCTGCGCAGCCTGCTTCAAATCCAGGAGATCTCGCCAACTATGAAGCTGGAGGATATGGCTCGTCAGATCGGGGCCAATCCCTATTTCCTGAAGCGGTTGCTGGAGCCCGCCAAACGCTTTCGCCGCCAAACTCTGGTCACGGCCATCGATGGTTTGGCGTCCATCGATGACGGAATCAAACGGTCCAGTCCCGACAGCCGCCTCTGCCTGGAACGCCTGGTTGCGGACCTGAGCACCGGCGCCGGCAACGCCCGGTGAGAAGCGCGGGCCGGCCCGTGGCCGCAAAAGGAGGGTGCGACGAGGTCAAGGGATGCAGCCCACCCGGGAGCGCGGGCGTCCCGCCCGCACACGTCTTGGCAGAGCCTCGGCGAACTCCTCCACCCGGCTCGACCGGCAAGGGCGCTAGGACTCTGCTCCGGCCGAGCCCATGCCGTTGGCGCCGGCAGAGTGGCCGGGTGCCGCATCGCAGGAAAACTGAGCGGCACCGAACGGGAGTGTATGCGGGCGAGACGCCCGCGCTCCCGGGTGGGCACCCCGATGGTACGGTGGGGAGTATCCGGCGGGCGACTTCTCTTTTGTTTCAAGGAACCGGCCGGCCTTCAATTGTCCGGGTCGGACCGGTCGGTTTTCCGGAAGATTTCCTCGGCGGATTGGAGTCCCTCCCAGGCAGAGGGGAAGCCGGCATAGAAGGCCATCTGCAGCATGGTCTCCCGAATCTCATCCCGGGTGGCGCCGTTTCGAAGAGCCATCTCCACGTTGAGCTCCAGTCCCCGGGTCCTTCCCAGGGCGGTCAGGCCTGCAATGGTGATCAGGCTGCGGGTGCGCAGGTCGAGCTTGGACCGGGTCCAGACCTCGCCGGCCAGCACTCCCAATACGAATTGCTGGAAATCGGGCGAAATCTGCCCCCAGACGTCCCGGAGTTGGCGGGCTCTGTCTGCTCCGGCCATTTGAACGAACTGCTCGAACCCTCGCTGCACCCTGTCTTGAGTCGGTTGCATGATGATAATCCTCTCGCGTCGATTGTCGAAGTCCCTCGGCGTTTCCGGTTCCCCAGAGCCCGGTTCCTTTGATACGAGTCCGGAGCCTGACAGGGTCACCGAACACCCTTGAATCTCCTATGAAGCTTAGCCGCTCGCGAGCCAAAACGACAGATCACATGACCAAGCAAGCCGTCCTGCTGATTGGTTTCGGGGGACCGACCCGAAGCGATGAGATTCGCCCTTTCCTGGACAACGTCCTGCGCGGGCGCAGCGTGCCTCGGGAACGGATCGAGGAAGTGGCCCACCATTACGAATTGATCGGAGGTCGATCACCCTTCAACGAGTTGACCTTCCGCCAGGCGGATGGACTGCGGCGGCTGCTGGAAAAGGAGGGACCTCCAATACCCGTATACGTGGGTATGCGCAACTGGCATCCGCTCCTGGCCGACGTTCTGCAACGGATGGCCGGAGACGGGGTGCAGAGGGCGGTGGGGGTCATCCTGGCGCCCCACCAGGGCGAGGCAAGCTGGGGACGTTACCAGGATGCGGTGCGGGAGGCCAGGATCCTGCTGGAGGAAAAGCTGGGACGGCCGGCTCCGGCGGTGGATTATTGCAAACCCTGGTTTGTCCATCCCGACTATGTGGAGGCTGTCGCCGACCGCGTCCGGCAGCAGTGGAACCGAATCCCAAGCCGGAACCGGCTGCAGACCAGGCTGCTCTTTGCGGCTCACAGCGTTCCCAGCCGCTTTGAAAGCCCTTATGTGGACCAGCTTCGCGAATCCTGCCGGGCGGTGGCTTCGGCCCTGAAGATACCGGATTGGGAACTGGTCTACCAGAGCCGTAGCGGCGGGCCGCGGGATCCCTGGCTCGAACCGGATGTCTGTGACGTCATCGAGAGCCTGGGCCAGAACCAATGCACCGGCGTGTTGCTGGTGCCCATCGGGTTCGTTTGCGATCATGTGGAGGTTCTCTACGACCTGGACGTCGAGGCCCGGCAGGTCGCCCGCAAGTGGAAGATGGGCTTTTCCCGTGCTCAGACGGTCAACGATCATCCCCGCTTCATCCAAATGCTGGCCGACGTAGTCAGACGGGCTCTCGAGGGTGGGGGGCGCTAGCCTGAGATTCCCCATAGGGGAGCGGGCGTTTGTTTCCCTCCGGCTCGACTGCGGGCGGCGCCCTGCTGTCGCTTGACCGCGCCCCGGCTGCATAAGACGGGTTGGTTCAATGGGTTGAGGCAGGGGTGTTCAAGACTGGATCGGATTCCTGATCTGAGCGACGTGGAACTTCAACTTCTTGTTGGGGGAAGATGTCGGGAAGGGATTGAATCCAAGTTTGTAGTCTGCGGGCGTCACCTCCAGCTTCAAGTGGTACGCGATGAGCAGGATATTGACGGCCATCTGCAGTTCCACCCACCGA
>JAPVWS010000445.1 GCA_027493295.1 Candidatus Versatilivorator vitaminiformans
GGCGTCGGCGCACCTGGGTTTCAAAACGGCCTATGTGCCGAGACCGACGGAGTTCGGGCCGAACATGGAGCGGGACCTGACTCCTGATCCGGACTTCGACCTGGTGGCCACCGACTTCAACGACATGGCGAACCAGCTCGGGGTCTGATGCCCGCGTTGGAACGGACCGATGGAGGCGCAGCGGACCGACGTCGTCAGTCGTCATTCCTGTTCTCGATCCAGGCGCGCACTTCGTCGAGCGCGTCGGCAAGCGCCCTGCGCCTGCGCCTCAAGGCGCTGCGAGTCCGGAGCGGCATGTTGCGCAGCGCGAAGAAGGCACGCACGGTGCGCCAGACGGAGGATTCCCGCTCGAATGCCAGTGTTCCCAGGACGGCCAGAGCCACTAGTGCGAGTCCGATTGCCAAGCCGGCCGCCGCGCCGGTTCGAGTGCCCGCGGAGGTAGCTATCGCAGCAATCCAGATTCCGTGGATCAGGCCGCCGCCGACGATCTGACGTAGCGTGCGTTTTTGGAGGTTGGGCGCCCCCCGTCCGATCCGGTCGGTGAGCCAGTACGGAATGGCGAAGACGATGACGGTTGCGATCGCCATCGGGCCGAGCAGCAGAGCAAGGAGCCCTTCCCGCAGCGTGAAGCGGATGACCTCGCCGGTTGGGATGCGTTGGTCGAGATCGCGTTCGCGGAGCCGGAACCGAGCCAGACTCGTCCGGAACTCCTCCACCTGCGCCATGATTTCGGTCAGCCGCGCCGGATCCTTCTGGCGCAGTTCCGCCATCCCCGCGGCAATCAGGCGGCGGCGGCCCAACCGCTCCCGCCCGTCCCGCGACGCCCCGCGGGCGGCGGCGTAGAGGCGATCGATACGCTCGACCATTGGCAGGTCGTGCCGCGGTTCCGCCTCGACCATCAAGTGCTTGAGGCGGTGCTCGATCCGGGTTGTGAGAGCCCGGATGGCGGTCGCTTCGTCCTCGGCAAATTCTGCAGCGAGGTCCGCGTAGTCCAGCGTGCGCCCGAAGACGGCTGTCACCCGGGAACGGAAGCGGGCCAGGGCGTCGAAGTTGAGCCCGACCGGCACGATGCTCACCGGATGCCCTTCGGCGCAGCTGTTGAGGGCCATGCGGGCGGCGCCGGTCCGCAGCGGCTCGAGTCGGCCGCGGGCGTGACTGGTGCCTTCCGGGAAGAGGCAGATGGCCTCGCCGGCCGCGAGCGACGCCGCTACAGCGGAAAACATCTCCAGGTTGCGGGAGGTGTCCACGCCGGGGTCCTTTTTGCGGTACACGGGAATCGCTCCCGAACGGCGGATCAGCGGGCTGAGCGGGTGCCGCTCGAAGAGCGTGGACTTGGCGAGGAACCGGATGCGGCGTTCGGCGATTGTCTGAATGACGGCCGGGTCGATGAGCGTGTTGGGGTGGTTGGCAACCAGCAGCAGCGCTCCGGTCGGCAGCGGGCCGCCGATGCGCTCGACCCTGTAGTAGGCGTAGACGACGAGGCGACCGAACCCCCATACCCATGATTGCGGAGACGTCGTTCCGGCGGGCGCGGTCGGAGCAGGCGTCATGGCTTCTCAGTCGCGTCTGGCGGCGAAGCGGAGGCGGACGTAGTCGGCCAACCAGCCGCCAACCGGTGTGCTCAGGACCGGCTCGAGACGCTGGCGCATCTCGTTCAGTACCGCCCGCCGGTCGCCTTTCGGGACACCGGCCAGGTATGGCTGGGCGAATGTCTGCAACCAGTCGGTCAGGTCCGACGGCAGCGGCGTCGGACGCGGGAAGAGACGGATGGAGTCGACCTTGAAACCGTTTGCCTCTAGCCGGTCACGGTACTCCTCCGCGGTCGGGAAATACCACGGATTCAGGGCGTCTGCGTCGATCCCGCGCCTGGCCAGGACCTCGCCGAAAGCGGTGCGTATCGAGGCGACGCAGCCGTGGCCGCCGAACTCGGCCACCAGCCGTCCACCGGGTGCCAGGGCGTCGCGGATGGCGGCCAGCGCCGCATCCGGATCCCGAATCCAGTGCAGGACGGCATTGCTGAAAACGGCTTCGAACTCTGCGTCGAAGGCGAGCGCGGTGGCGTCCGCGACCCGGGCGTCGATCCCGCGCTGGCGGGCCGCGCGCACCTGATCGGGGCTGCTGTCGACCGCCACTACGCGGCAGCCGGCCTCGACCAGCTTCTCCGTCAGGGCTCCGTCGCCGCAACCGACGTCGAGCACCCTTTCGCCCGGCCGTGGATCGAGCAGCTCGACCACCGGCGCCCCCAGGTCGGAGACGAACCGCGCATGGGTGGCGTACCGATCGGGATCCCAGACTTGCATCGGATGTTTGTTCTTACCGCTGGTCTCCCGACACCATGGATCGGTTCCACGGCAGTTGAAGCATCTTGGGAGACCGATGGCGTTGGGAACGAGGTGCGGGTTCCGGCGGCGCCGGAACCCGTCAGTGGAGGATCAGGGGAAACAAGCCTGGATTACAACTTCCGTTCGGCAGAAAGGCCCTTGTCCTTGGGGACGCTCAAGTAACCGATGATGCGATTCCTTCGGACCTCGTTGACGACCAGCTCGTAGCGCAACTTGGTGGGACCCACCAGAAATTGCACCGGCTCGTTGATGGTGCGCCGCTTCTTCTCCAGGGTGTTGTCGTCTACCACGATACGGACATTGTAGCGTTGCCTTCTGCGATTGGTCTTGGTCACCCCGATACGAATATCTCCGACCAGGGCGAAACCCTTCTTCTTCTGAATGTCGAACTCGTAGAAGTTGCGCTCGCCCTTGAGACGTAGTTGCTTGAGCTCATCCTTGTTCCTGGCGATCTGCTGGGTCAAGGTGGCCCGAACGTCAACGATCTCGCGGCGGGCCCCCTCCAATGCCTTGCGTGTGGCCTCCACGTCGGTTTTGACCTTGGTAACGTCGGCATTGACGGCTCCAAAGCGACTGTCGGCGGTACTCTTCAGTTCGGAAAGCTGCCGGGAATCGGCTTTCCGGGCAATTTCCGTGTTGAGCTGCTGGACCGACCGCTCCTGTTCCTCCCTGAGCCGGCGGGCCGCGGCCCGGGCGCGGTTCAATTCCTTCTGGGTCACACCCAGCCGTTCCTGCACGACCGTGAAGTCGGCCGTCAAGGCGCCCAGACTCTGTTCGAACTTCTGGTCCTGCTCTTCCTGCTCGTCAACCGCCTCCATCATCTCATCTTCCAGGGCGGCCACCTGGTCCTGGGATTCGAGGATCTGATCCTTGTTGCCCAGAACCTGGTAGATCAGAAAGATCTGCAATCCCAGCAGAATGATGAAGCCGAACAATCCCCAGCGAGGCGTGGACCGACCCGACATGCCGGTCGTGGCCGGCTGCTTCGGCTTGGGTTGGTCGAGGGGCTTGCCGTCCGTAAAGCTGTTCATGGTTGTTCTCTCCTTTCTCACTCAAACCTGCTGGAGATCGGCTGACTATCCTTGCGCTTTTTAAACCGGTAGCTTAGCAATGTTCAGCCTGAATTCCCATGAAAAGATGGCTTCATCCGCCGGCGAGTTGCTTCATGGTTGGGACCGACTGTCTTTCAAGGAACGCGACTTGATGAAATCGGACTTCTATTCCTAAAATATCGGCGGTTCAGGGAGCTGTTTCTGATGAAAGCCCTCATGTTCGCAGCCGGTACGGCCGGTGCCTTGCTACTCGTATCCGGTCAGTCGTCCTTGCCCCCGAGTCAAGGGACGTTCCAGCAACAGACCCTCACTCTCGGCCGGGACGCCTACCGCTATCAGGTTTTCCTTCCGGCCGGATGGCACCCGCGGAAAAGTTGGCCCGTGGTGCTTTTTCTCCACGGCAACGGCGAGCGGGGAGATGACGGTTGGCGCCAGACAGTGGTCGGTATCGGCCCCGCCATTCGGCGAAATCCCGAGAGGGTTCCGGCGATCGTTGTTCTACCCCAATGCCGCCGGGGAATGTGGTGGACCCACATCCGGATGGAGAGGCTGGCGCTGGCAGCTTTGGAGGCGTCGGTTCGGGACTTTGGCGGTGATCCCACCAGAATATTCCTGACCGGAATTTCCATGGGAGGGTATGGCACCTGGAGTCTGGCAGCCAAGCATCCGGGAACGTTCGCCGCGCTGGCTCCGATCTGCGGCGGCGTGGTGCCTCCCCCGGGAGTCAAGGTCCCTGAGGATCATCCGCCGGTGAAATTCTCCCCCGACCCCTACCGCAGCATGGCCGTAAGAATCGGCCCCACTCCGGTCTGGATATTTCATGGAACCGATGACCCGCGGGTGCCGGTCTCGGAATCCAGGAGAATGGCCGGGGCATTACGGGCATTGGGGAAGCCGGTGCGCTTCAGCGAATATGCGGGAGTCGGCCACGATTCCTGGGAGCGAGCCTACGCCGAACCCGATTTGTTCCCCTGGCTCCTGTCGCACCGGTCGGTCGGGCCGTAGCCGGCATTTACCTGAAACAACAGAAAAAAGATCAATCCACGAAGGACGACGAAGGGACACGAAGAAAAACCAAAACATCTGAGGACTATGCAAAATTCGGCAGCGGGATCATTTCCGGAAACGGCCACAAAAGGCACAAAAGGAACGGAACGATGAGAAACGGCCAAGGCCTGCGGGCCTTGTGTGATATCAAAAAATTCGTTTTGTGACTTTTGTGCTTTTTGTGGTTAGACAGCATTTTTCACCAGGTCGCACCCGAATTTCAAAAAGGCAGAACATTGGGTTTGCCGGCAAAATGACCTGCCCCGCTGCGAATTTTGCAAAAGGCTCGTCCTGTCTATCCTGTCCATCCTGTGCATCCATGTTCAATTTGTAGTCCTTCTCGATGGGTCTGACAGCCGCGCGGCCCGTTTGCCTTCATCCCGATCCTTTCCCTATAATGGCCCCGTTTATTCAGGACTGGAATGGTGCAATTGGCCCTCCAGGAGTCGTTCCACTCCCTACGGTAGACACCAGGACGCAGATGGCTCAGACACTGGCGGAAAAGATATTCTCCAACCACTGCGGTAGATCAGTGCGAGCCGGGGATTTCATCCTGGCGGACCTGGACCTGGTTATGGCCCATGACACCACCTGCGCCTGGGCCCTGGAGCCCTTCTACCAGATCGCCGAGCGGGTTTTCGATCCGAAGAAAATCTTCATTCCCTTTGACCACGCCTTTCCGAGCCCCAGCGTGGCCATGTCCAAGCTACAGAGCCAAATCAGAAAGTTTGCCGATGAGCAGGGCATTCCAGTGGTCTATGACGGGGTGTGCCACCAGGTCATGTCGGAGCGCCTGATCAATCCGGGCAACCTTATCCTGGGCGCTGACTCCCACAGCCCCACCGGCGGCGGGCTGGGGGCCCTCACCATCGGCGTGGGTTCTACCGACGCCGCCATCGCCATGGCCACGGGCAAGAGCTGGTTTCGCGTTCCCCAGACGATCCGGGTCACTGTCAATGGTGATCTGCCAAGGGGCTGCTATTCCAAGGACGTGGTGCTGGCGGTTGCCAAGGAGATGGGGCCTGACGGGGCCAACTATCGGGTTATCGAATACGCGGGACCCACGGTGGAAGGCTTCAACGTGCCGGCCCGGTTGACGCTGACCAATATGAGCGCCGAAATGGGGGCCAAGGCAGCCGTGGTTGCCCCTGACGACCAGACCCGGGCCTATCTCGAGGAAAATGATCGACTGGTGGACTTCGAACTTCTGCGCAGCGATCCCGGGGCTTCCTTCGAACGGGAGCTACGCTTCGATGTTTCGGACCTGAAACCGATGATTGCCCGCCCCCCGGATATCGACAACGATGTGCCGGTGGAACAGGTCGAAAGCGAGAAGGTCGCGGTGGATCAGGTCTTTATCGGATCCTGCACCAATTGCCGCAAACTTCGGGGCGGTGGTCTCCAGTCCCGGTTGCGGGCCCTGCCTGGGCCGGTCGGGTGGCGTGCTCTACGACAACGAGGTGTGCGTTTCCACCAGCAACCGCAACTTCGAGGGACGAATGGGCAGCCCCACGGCCAAGATTTTCCTGGCCAGTCCCGCGACCGCCGCGGCGACGGCCCTGACGGGCATCATTACCGACCCAAGAAGGTACGTTGCCTGAACCGGGATTGCGATCCGATGAATTGGAAATTCGGGGACAACGTCAATACGGACCTGATCACTCCCGGCCGTTACAACATCACAACCGACCCCAAGGAGTTGGCCAAGGCCTGCTTTATCGAGTATCGTCCGGAATTCCGACAGCAAGTTCAACCAGGCGACTACGTGGTGGCCGGTCACAACTTCGGCTGCGGCAGCTCGCGCGAGACGGCGGCTGTGGCGCTCAAGCACTCCCACCTGCGAGCCGTCATCGCCAAGTCCTTCGCCCGAATCTTCTTTCGCAACGCCATCAACCTGGGGCTTCTGTGTGTGATTGCCGAAACCGACTCCATCGAGGAAAGCGACCGTCTGCAGTTGAACCTACAGGCGCAGCTGCTCCGCAACGCAACCAAGGATCAGACCATACCGATTGAAATTCCCGGCATGATGCTCCGGCTCCATCAGGAAGGCGGCATCATCAACTTTCTCAAAAAGAACGGTCTCTCCGCTCTCGCCGACCTGGAAAAGTTCTGAACCGGGCTCCCTGGGAAACCGGATTCTCGGAAAGTGCCGCCCCCCTGCCGGGCGGATCATGCATAGTAAAACAAGGGCCTGTTACAATCCTCGGAGACTGGGGCCCCCTCCGGCTCGACGGCGGGCTTCACACTGGTCGAAGGGACGCCGCGTTTGCCCCCCCACCGGCTCGACTGCGGGCTGGCGCCCTTGCCTCGCCGACTCCCCCTCAAGGGGGGAGTGATACTCGTGCGTTGTATGCAGGCCTCAGGGATCACTCCCCCCTTGAGGGGGAGTCGCAGAAGCCGAGCCGAATGGCGAAGGCTGATGCGGAGGGGGGCATTCGCGACGCCGCAAAGCTGCGCCGGCAGGGTAGCCGGGCGGATCATTCGAGAGTGAAACAAAAAACGCTTCAGCATCAAATTCTTTTATTTTCAACAGGTTACGTAATTTGTTTCAAATAAGCTTAGCTTGAAGGGAGCCGATCGAGAATGGAAACACTAGCCAAACCGAGGGCGCTGGTGGTGACGGTCAGCGACTCCACATCGCGCGGGGAGCGTGAGGACCTTTCCGGTCCTGCTGCCTGCGAGTCCCTGCAGGCGCTGGGGTGCGAGGTTCTGGACCGTGCCGTGGTCCCGGACGAGTTGGAGAGCATCAGGGAGTGCCTGTTGAAGGGCTGCGAGGTTCACAAGGCCGAACTGGTGGTGACCACCGGTGGGACCGGCCTGGCCCCAAGAGACGTCACTCCCGAGGCCACGGCCTGCGTCATCGAGAGGGAAGTTCCCGGGCTGGCCCAGTTGATGCGGTCGGAGGGGATCAGGAAGACTCCCAGGGCGGCTCTCTCTCGCGCCCTGGTCGGCGTGCGCGGCAGGACTCTCATCGTCAACCTGCCCGGAAGCGTCAAGGGGGTTCGGGAGTCCCTGGACGCCTTGCAGGCCGTGCTGCCCCATGCGCTGGAGGTCATCTCCGGGAATACGGTCCGCTGCGGCGGTTAGTCGCCCCGGACTCAGACCTTGTCCGGCACGACGTATGGCGGACGATAGGAACGTTTTAGATACTGATTGGCTTCCCGGTCGTCGGCGAATCGCTCCTGTTGGGGATCGAAATTCAGGGTTCGGCCGGTGCGATAGGCGATGTTGGCCAGGTGCGCCAGTGAAGACGAGATGTGCCCTTCCTCGATCTCGGAGTTCAGATGTTGGGGCTTGCGAGACCTCACCGCTTCAATGAAATTCACATAGTGGTTGCCAACCTCCTCCCGGGCCGGTCCAGGTTCGCGTTTTCTTCCCAGGAAGGTTCGATAGGCATGGTATTTGGATATCTCGACATATCCCTCGGAGCCGTAAATAAAGGCCCCGACCTGACTGTCGCCTTCCGAGTTGGTGATCCAGTGCCGGACTTCGAAAGTCAACAGCTTCTTCTGGTCGGGGTATTCGAAGCTGGCCATCTGGACGTTGGGAGTTTCCTGGTCGTCGTCAAAGAGAAAGTGCCCCCCCATGCACTGCACCTTCCGCGGAAGCCCCACGCCCAGACCCCAGCGGGCCAGGTCCATTTGGTGGGGGCCCTGGTTTCCAATATCTCCGTTGCCGTATTCCCACTGCCAGTGCCACTCGTAGTGAAAGCGGTTTCGAGTGAAGGGACGACTTGGGGCCGGCCCGATCCATAAATCGTAATGGACGCCCGGCGGAACGGGCTCCACTTTGGCCCTCCCGATGCTCTTCCGCCACTTGTAACAGAGCCCTCGCGCCATGTAGACCTCTCCGATCAAACCTTGGCGGATCTTCTCCATGAGTTCCTGGAGTGCCGGGCTGCTGCGATTCTGAAAGCCGACCTGAACGATACGGCCGTACTTGCGAGCCGCCTCCACCATCTTTCGCCCCTCCCAAATACCGTGAGAGCTGGGCTTTTCCACATAGACATCCTTGCCCGCCTGACAGGCCCAGATGGTATTCAGGGCGTGCCAGTGGTTGGGAGTTGCAAATGAAACGACGTCGATCTCCTTCTCATCCAGGAGTCGACGCACATCCACGAAGGATTGAGGTTTTTTGCCGGTCAGCTTTTCCGCTTCGGCCACTCGCTGGTTCAAGATGTTTTCGTCCACGTCACACAGCGCCGCCACCTCCAGGTTGTGGTTTCGTAATTGGGCGAAATCCCGGATGTGTCCTGCGCCGCGGCCGCGCAGGCCCACCACCGCCACCCGAATTCGGCTGTTGGCCCCCAGGGGACCGGAGGCCTGGGCCAGGCCGGAGCCGGCCGCCGCCAGAGACGTCATCAGAAAGGTGCGCCGATTGATTGCGTTCATGGGATTTTCTCCGGAGATGACGGTGCGGATATTGGCAACATTGTAGCAATCCTGTATTCCGATAAACATCACTTTCGGACCCCTCCGGCCGGGACCGCCGGCTTGTCGAGGCGCCGGCGGAAAAGGGTTTTCCCGGACCGCCCGAAGCCAATCCGTAGGGTTTGGCGTATAATGACCGCGAGACCTTCCGCTTCCTGACGGGGAGTTGCAATGGCAATCGCATCGGCTACCTTCGAGGAGCAGTACTTCTCCATCCTGGAGCGAGCCTCCAAACCGGGCCGCTATATCGGCGGTGAGCCCAACATGGTTCGCAAGGATCCGGAGTCGGTTCAGATACGTTTCGCCCTTGCCTTTCCGGACGTGTATGAAATCGGAATGTCTCACAACGGCCTGCGGATGTTGTACCACTTGCTGAACGGTATCGAGGATGTCTACGCCGAGCGGGTCTTTGCACCCTGGGTCGATATGGCCGACTTGATGCAAGCCGAAGGGTTGCCGTTGTTGAGTCTCGAGACCAAGACGCCGATCGACCGGTTCGACCTGGTAGGGTTTTCTCTCCAGTCCGAGCTGACCTACATCAATGTCCCCTACATGCTGGATCTGGCCGGAGTACCCCTGCGTTCGGAAGACAGGGGCGAGGGGGACCCGCTGATCTGTGCCGGCGGACCCTGTACCGCCAACCCGGAACCGCTGGCGGACCTGGTGGACTTCTTCGTTATCGGGGACGGGGAAGAGGTTGTCATCGAGTTGGTGGACCTCTGCCGGGAGGCCAAGCGGAATGGGCTCCGGCGCTGGCAGATCCTGGAGCAACTGGCGACACTGCGAGGCGTCTATGTGCCTCAAGTGCATCAACCCGAAGCCCCCTGGACTGTGGAGCCGAACCCGGCAAAACCCCGCACCCTGGTGAAGAGACGCTGGGTGGAGGCATTGTCACCCGACTTCTACCCGACCAAACCGGTGGTGCCGGTGATCGACGCCATTCAGGATCGCGTGAGCGTCGAGGTCATGCGGGGGTGTACCCAGGGGTGCCGTTTTTGCCAGGCGGGCTACTGGTACCGCCCTACCCGGGAACTGGAAGTCAATGACGTGATGCGACTGACTTCGGAGATGCTGAAAAACACCGGGAACCGCGAGGTTGGACTGCTCTCCCTTTCGACGGCCGACTATAGCCAGGTGGAGTGCCTGACGCGGGAGATGTCTCGTACGCTCTCCCGGGACAAGGTCTCCATTTCGCTGCCCTCCCTGAGAGCCGATGCCTTTTCCGTCTCGCTGGCCGAGAACGTCGGAGAAGTCAGAAAGAACGGGTTCACCTTCGCCCCCGAAGCCGGGAGTGTTCGCTTAAGACAGTTCGTGAACAAGAACATCAGCAACGAGGAGCTGTTCCAGGCCATCGAGACGGCCTACAGGCAAGGCTGGAACCTGATCAAGCTCTACTTCATGATCGGTTTGCCCAGCGAGACCGAGGCCGATATCCGCGAGACGGTGGATCTGATTCGCCAGATCGGCGGGATCGGAAAGCGGTTCAAGGGACCGCGCAAGGTGAATGCCAGCATCGGCACCTTTGTTCCGAAGGCATTCACGCCGTTTCAATGGGATCGCTTTGAAGACCTGGGAGTGACCACCCAGCGTCTGGATTACTTGAAAGCCAAGGTGCGGTTTCCTTTTGCCCGGCTCAAGTGGCATGACCCGGCCGAGTGTTTCATCGAAGGTGTCCTCTCCCGGGGAGACCGAAGGGTGGGAAAAGC
>JAPVWS010000446.1 GCA_027493295.1 Candidatus Versatilivorator vitaminiformans
TGATGATTCCCTTTTCCTCCGGGTAGTTGGCCATGGAGTAGGCTCTGTCCACGGGCTCCTCCACCGTGGACTGGATCTCCCACAGATTGAACCGGTCCCAGTCCTGGCGGAACTCTTCTTCGATATCGAAGTCCTTGTAATTGACGGTGTGGACTGGACAGGTGATCTGAATGTAGCCTCCGGCCCGGAACGGCACCTCTTCGCCGGCAGGCAGCTCCAGCACCAGCTCCTTGATGAAGGTGGCCACGTTCTCGTTCGACCGCACCTTGCAGCGCCACTGGCGAACGCTGAAGACCTCGGGGGGTACGCCGATCTTCAGGTCCTGCTTGACCTTGACCTGACAGGAGAGTCGACACCCTTCCCGAGCCTCCCGGCGGGTGATATGGGGGGGCTCGGTGGGCAGCATGGCGCCGCCGCCCTCGAAGACGTCCACCTTGCATACGCCGCAGCTCCCCTTGCCCCCGCAGGCCGACGGGATGAAGATCTTTTGGGCCGCCAGAGCACCCAGCAGGGTCCCCCCCGCCGGCACCTGGATGCTGTTGTCGGCATCGTCGTTGATCACGATGTTGACTTCGCCGCCGGCCACCAGCTTGCTCCTGGCGACCATCAACACCACCACCAGCGAAAGGATGACCACGGTGAACATGATCACGCCCAGAATGACAGTCACAGTCATGAGGAACCGTCCCTCCTGCGATGCTTAAGTGTCCTGCCCCTTAGAGCTGAATGCCTCCAAAGGCCATGAATCCGATGGCCATCAGGCCGGTCAGGATAAAGGTCATGCCCAACCCCCGCAGCGCCGGGGGAACATTGCTGTAGCGCATTCTTTCCCGGATGGAGGCCAGCGCCACCACCGCCAGGAACCAGCCGATCCCGGAACCCAGCCCGAATACCACGCTCTCGCCGAAGTTGTAGTCCCGCTCCACCATGAAGAGCGAAGCGCCCAGAATGGCGCAGTTGACGGCGATCAGGGGCAGGAAGACTCCCAGGGCCGCATAGAGGGTGGGTACGAAGCGGTCCAGGGTCATCTCCACGATCTGGACCATGGCGGCAATGGTTCCGATGTAGCAGAGGAATCCCAGAAAGGAGAGGTCGTAGCCGGCCAGATCGGGATGGAGCCAGGCCAGAGCCCCATCCGTGAGGGCGTAGTTGAACAGGAGGTTGTTGATCGGCACCGTCACCGTGAGCACGAAGATCACTGCCAGGCCCAGGCCGAAAGCGGTGTTGATCTTCTTGGATACCGCCAGGAAAGAGCACATGCCCAGAAAGAAGGCCAGGGCCATGTTCTCCACAAAAATCGTCTTGACCGCCAGACCGAGATAGTGTTCCAGCATGCCGTTCAGCCCTCCTCTTCCACTTGGTCGTGCTTCCAGACACGCAGTGCCCAGATGAAGCCGCCGATAATGAAAAACGCGCCGGCCGACAACGTCATCAATCCGTTGGGCGAGTACCACCCTCCCTCCGTCGCCAGGGGGAACACGGTGTGGCCAAAGAGTTTTCCGGACCCCAGCAATTCCCGGAAGAAGCCGGTGGCCAGCAGTATCAGGCTGTAACCGAAGCCGTTGCCCAGGCCGTCCATGATGCTCAGGCTGGGCCGATTCTGCATGGCAAAGGCTTCAGCCCGGCCCATGATGATGCAATTGGTGATGATCAATCCCACGAACACCGACAGTTGCTTGCTGATGTCGTAGAGGTAGGCCTTCAGGAACTGATCGGCGATGATCACCAGGGACGAAATGATGGTCAACTGCACGATGATGCGGATGGAGCTGGGGATGTTGTTGCGAAGCAGGCTGACGAAGAAGTTGGAAAAGGTCAGAACGAAGATCACCGCCCCGCACATCACCACCGAGGTCTCCATCTTGGTGGTCACCGCCAGGGCCGAACAAATCCCCAGCACCTGCAGAGCGATGGGGTTGTTTTCAAAGAGTGGATCGAGTAGCGCCTTGCGCCCGGGAGCTGCCATTTCGCTTCCTCAGGATGACTTGCGAGTGTCGCGAAGTCTCTTCAAAAAGGGTCCGAATCCGTTTTCTCCCAGCCAGAACCGCAGCATGTTGGTGACGCCCCGGCTGGTAATGGTGGCGCCGGCCAGTCCGTCAACCCGATGAGGGTCCTCCTCGGGAGGACCGGCCTGCCCCTTGATCACTTCGATCATCGTCTCACCGGCGCCGTCGAAGGCGAGCCGGCCGGGCCAGCGGGCCTTCCAGCGGGGATTGTCGACCTCGCCTCCCAACCCGGGGGTCTCGCCGTGTTGGTAATAGGTGAGCCCGCGCACCGTCCTGGTATCGGCGTCCAGGGACAAGAAGCCGTAGAGAGTGGACCAGAGCCCGTATCCCTCGATGGGCAGCACCACCATCTGCAGTTCCCCGGACTCGTTCAAGACCTGGTAGACCACGGCGTGATTGGGCAGACGGCTGATGCTCGAGTCGTTGGGTGGGGCTTCACGGCTGGCATCGGGATCGTTGCGGGCTTTCCTCTGATCGAAGGTGGAGGGATCGATGTCCGGAACCGCCTCTCCGGACTGCAGCTCGATGACCATCGGCTTCACCGTCCGAAACAGTTCCTGAACCCGGGCGGCGTCCAGCTTGTCGGTGGGTTGAGCCAGGCCTGCCGACAGCAGGACGTTCTTGCGTTTGTCCAGGGCCGCGTTGGCCTGCTGCATTTCGCTGAGCGACACCGCCGAGGATGAGACCAGCACGGCGCAGGCGACGCAAATCAGGCCGGCAAAGAGAATGGTGTAGCCGACGCTATGCTGCATAGCGGGCCCTCCTGCGCTTGACGTTGGCCTGAACCACGAAGTAGTCGATCAGACCGGCAAACAGATTGACGAAGAGAATGGCCAGCATCATTCCCTCGGGGTAGGCCGGGTTGACCACCCGGATCAGGATAGCCAGGATCCCGATGCACAGACCGTATATGTACTTCCCGGTGTTGGAGTGGGAAGCCGAGACCGGGTCGGTGGCCATGTAGACTGCGCCGAAGGCCCACCCCCCCAAGACCACGTGCCAACCGAAGGGAACCGCCAGCAGCGGATTGGTGTCGGAGGCGATGGCATTGAGCAGGGTCGAGGCCGCCAGGGAGCCCAGCACCACACTCAACATGATGCGCCAGGAGCCCACCTTTGTCACGATCAGAATAAAGGCTCCGATTAGGCACCCCAGGGTCGAGGTTTCGCCCATGGACCCGGGGATCAGGCCCAGGAAGGCGTCCCACCAGCTCAGTCCCTCCAGGAGCACTTGATGCCCCAGGGTGGCCGCCTCGGCCAGCCAGGTCGCCCCGCTGACGCCGTCGGCGCTGGTTTGTGCCGCTACCCAGACCTTGTTTCCCGAAATCTCGGCTGGATAGGCAAAGAAGAGGAAGGCCCTGGCCGTCAGCGCCGGGTTCAGGATATTCATTCCTGTCCCCCCGAAGATCTCCTTGCCGATGATCACCCCGAAGGCGATGCCCAGGGCCACCTGCCACAAGGGTATGGTTGGCGGCAGGGTCAAGGGGAAGAGCATTCCCGTCACCAGGAATCCCTCGTTGATTTCGTGCTTGCGGACGACAGCGAAAAGAGCCTCGCAGTGGCCTCCTATCAGGAAGGTGACCAGCAGCACGGGAAGGTAGTAGAGCGCACCGTGCAGCATGCAGGCCAATGGGTCGCCCGGGTCGAACCCGCCCAGCCCCAATTGGATCATCACCGCCGTCTGCCAGGTCTCCAGGGGCAGGGCGCCCTGGGAGATGGCCCGATGGGCCTGCAGGCCGGTGTTGTACATGGCCATGAACACCGCGGGAATGAGAGAGACGACCACCGTCACCATCATGCGCTTCAGGTCGAGTCCGTCCCGGACGTGGGAGCCGCCCTTGGTGACCTGTCCCGGGGTAAACAGAAAGGTGTCGAGCGCTTCGTAGAAGGGATAGGCGCGTTCCAGAGCTCCGCCCTTGTGAAAATGCTTGGCCTGTGAATCCAGAATGGTGCGCAGGATCTTCATCAGCCTTCCTTCTCGATAGTGGTCAGAACCTGTCGCAAGAGGGGTCCGTACTCGACCTTGCCGGGGCAGACAAAGGAACACAAGGCCAGGTCCTCTTCATCCAGCTCCAGGCAGCCCAGTTCTACGGCCTTCTCGGTATCGCCCGCCAGCAGGGCCCTCAGTACGAAAGTGGGAAGGATGTCGAAGGGGAAGACGCGCTCGTACATCCCGATGGGAACCATGGCCCTGGAGGATCCGTTGGTCGAGGTGGTGAAACGGAATTTCCTGCCGGGTATCAGCTTGGAGAGGTAGGTGTTGATGGTGGAATAGCGGCTGACCCCGGGCGAAAGCCATCCCAGGAATTCCCGGGAGCGGTTTTCCGGGAGAACGGATACCTGCTGATGATAGCGTCCCAGAAAGCCGAACGCCTCGCCCGAGGCAGTCCGGCCGGAAAGGACCGATCCCGAGATAATGCGGGATTCTCCTTCGGTCAACTCTCCCTGGGTGAGATCCATGGTGGAGGCGCCCAATCGAGTCCTGAGCAGGCGAGGCCGCCTGACCGAGGGGCCGGCCAGAGAGACTATCCGCTCCGGGTGCAACTGCCCGTCAGCGAAAAGCCTTCCGAATTCCGTGACGTCCTGGAAGTTCAAGTGCCAGACCAGGCGATTCCTGTCTACCGGGTCGAGGGTGTGAATGTGGAAGCCGACGGTACCGGAAGGATGGGGTCCTCTGAACTCCTCCCGTCGAAACTGGGCGTCGGAAGGAACGGGAAACCCGCTCTCCGGGCTCTCGCAAATGAAGACCGGCCCTTGAGTCAGCTTGGCAACGGCCCGCAGCCCCCGTTCGAAGGACGCCTCCTGTCCGTCCAGCGCCAGGCGGGCAGGAAGCCCGTGAGGGTTGCTGTCCATGGCGGTGACGAAGATCGAGCGCGGGGTTTCGTCCGGGTTGGCCACCCTGCCGAAGGGCCGAGCCCGCAACGCCGTCCAGAGGCCGGATTCGAGCAGCAGTTCCTGGACTTCGGTCCGGGTGAGGGAGCCGGGGTGCCGCCCGGTATAGGCGCTGAAGCTGACGCTGTCGGCGCGGCCGCTCAACTCGGAGGCGTCCAGTTGAATGACCAGGGACTGAAAGGCGCGCCGCTCGCCCCGGTGGATGGCCGTCACCCGGCCCGAGGCCGGCGAGGTATATCGAACCCCGGATGTCTTCTTGTCTTCGAACAGGAGTTGGCCTCGACGAACCTCGTCCCCGACCCGCACCTGCATGGTTGGGCGCATACCCGGGTAGTCGGCGGCCAGCAGGGCCACCCGATGAGCCGGCGAGGCTGCGTCAATCCGGTGCTCGGGCTCACCGGCGATTGGAAGATCCAGGCCTTTGGTGTTTTTGTGAAGCATGCGACCTATGGGCGGGGCCACCGGAAAGTCTCGCCCGGCGTTCGGAGCCGTCGAGCGGCCTCCGCCAAACCGGGACAGCCTCCCGGAACCGACTCATGGGGGTGTGGCGCCGCCAAACTTCCGGCCTCCTCTATTGTCCGGGTCCGGGCAGAGAGATGCAGCCACCGCTGTGACAGCGGCATCGATCGAGGACTTCGACATTGGAGTGTAAGTGGAATTCAAGGCGGGCAACGGAAACCATCATCCCTTACGCCATGTTGTGAATAATCTCACAAACGAAAGCTTAACACCATGCCGCCGCAGAACACAAACGAAAGTGGGGGCGATTCAAGCAGAAATTTTGCCGGACCGTCTCCTGTTGCGCCGGGGGAGGGAGTGGACGGTTTAAGCACTCTTGCCCCCAGGGGGTACAATCAAGGAGTCTGACACGGAGCCAAGAGGATCAGGGACGATCTAATGTCAGTTGCGCCACCGGAATCCGGGGAAAGGAATGACGCACCATGTTGATGAATCTGCGACCGTTTTGGGCGGATATGGGAATCGGTCTTTATTGGCAACTCATGGCAGTTTGGTTCGTGGCGGCGGCCTTGATGGGCTGTTCCGCCTCCGGACCGGGAAACCCGAAGGTGCCCAAGGGGGCCAAGAGCTCGGGTGGAAAGCAAGCTCGGATCGAAACCGAAATGGGCAACATTACCATTGAATTCTACGGGGACGACTCCCCCACGGCAGTCGAGAACTTTCGCCTGTTGGCGGAGCATGGCTACTACGACGGGCTCACCTTTCACCGGGTGGTGGAAGGCTTCATGATCCAGGGGGGAGACCCCCGGGGGGATGGGACCGGTGGCGAAAGCGCCTGGGGAGGTGATTTCGACGACGACATCGATCGCAGTTCCGCTCTCTACCGGCGGGGCTACCGCCGCGGCATTGTAGCCATGGCCAACGCCGGCCCCGATACCAACGGCAGCCAGTTCTTCATCATGCACGGCAACTCGCGCCTGCAGCCCAACTACGTGATCTTCGGCAACGTGGTGGAAGGCCTGCCGGTGGTGGATGCTCTGGCAACTGTTCCGACGGCCCGCAGCAGCAGCGGCGAGATGAGCCGGCCCACCCGGCCGCTGGTGATTCGAAAGGTTGAAATCCTGCCGTAGTGTCCTGTCTCAGGAACAGGATTACCATCGCCGACGGAGGTTCCACCGGAAAACGGCCGGCACCTGCTAGCCCGCATTTCTCACCAGGGGGCATGATCATGGCGCAGGAATTTTCCCTTGAGCGCGTGCTCGCGACCGAAGAGCGTAGCGGTTTCTACGGTCGAGGGAGCATGTGCGCGCTGAAGGGAAAAGGACAAGCCAGGGCATGCCCAGCGCCGTCGCCCGCTGGGTCGGTGCGTGGGCGGCAAGGTATCGGGCAGCCGCGACCATGACCAGTCGCTTTTCCTCTTCATCCTCCAGCTCGTCGTGCTGACGGATCGCAGCTTCCAGGACCTGGAAGCTGTGGAACTCGGCGTCCTCACGGAGCAGGCTCTCAGTCAACGTGCGGAAGAGCGAGGCGCTGTCGCCCCGACCGTGCAGATAGCTGTAGACCCTTTGCCCGGCAGCGTCGGTCTGTTGCTGAATGTTCATCAGGTTGAGCAGATCCTGCAGCGCAGCCTCCGGGCGATCGCTCGCATGGCCGTTGCCCGATGGCATTCGGGCGGGGGGAATGTTGAAGAAACGATCGAGGTAGCACCGCATTGCGCCGTGGAAGACGCCGCGGAGGAGGTCGGCCGATTCGGTCCGCTTGAGCAGTTGATGCAACGCATTGGCATAAGTGAAGGTGTGGAGCGCTGCGATCCAGTCCGCGAACTCGTTCTGGACGTGGAATCGCACGATCCGGAGCGCGGCAACATAGGCAACGGCCTGCGCCAACTGCACCGGCTTGGCCCCTTCGCGCAAGGCGTCCTTGAGCGCGTCCAGGCAGACGAACGGATCATCCACAAGGAGCTGATCCGCGAAATCCGGACTGCGGGCCCAGGTTTTCCCCTCGCCTTCGGCCAGCATGGCGGGAAGCTCATCGAATGTGCCGCGCAACACCGGAAGAAGGTCGATAGGATGGCGCCAGGCATTTCGCTCCTCGCTGCGGACCGCGGTGCACAGCCGGTGAACCAGGGATGGCAGAATCCGGTCCGCATGATCCCATCCGATTCGGTCGAGCAGCTCGAACGCCTTGTTGATGAAGTCGACCACGTGGCCGCCGTCGAGATAGAAATGGTCGGTCGCCGCGGTCACGATCATGTCGGCGATGTCGGCGCCGGACATGCCCTTCTGCACCGCAGTCAGCAAGCACCGTTCCGCCCCCTCCGTACTGCGGACCTCGACGAAATAGCGCAGCCAGCGCTTGAGGTGCTCATGGGGAATCTCCTCATTGTCGAGGGGGCTGATCTCGAATTTGGGGGTCATTCCCGCACAGTCCCGCGCAACATGCACAAGCCCGTGAAACAAGGGTGCAATCCGGTCATCCCCCTCCAGGTGATCGCAGAGGTTGGCCATCGCGCTGAGGATGGTCAGACCCGAGGCCCAGTCCTGCCGGTGCCGCACGCCGTAGAGTGCGCCGAGCTTGGCGATCTCATCGGGCGTGACGCCGCTGTGCAGGAGGCCGATGACCGATTTGCCGATGATGAGGCTGAGATTCTGCTCCATCCCTTCCCGAAGCCGGCGCGACCAACGCGCGACCGGATTCCGTTGCGGCCTGACAGTGCTCAGATAGACCTCGCCTTCCTCGACTTTGACCGGATAGGCGTCCACATCGTCTGCGAACAGATTGAAGGTGCAGCCGCTGGCCAGGTCGAAGCGGGCGTGATGCCAGTGACAGGTGAGAATCCCATCCTCGACCGTGCCGCGATTCAGGGGGAAGCCCATGTGCGGGCACCGGTTGTCGACTGCGTAGATCTTGCCTTCGTGAAGGAACAGCACGATCGGGACGGGACCGTCCGAGACGAGGAGCGGACTCCTGGCCTGCACCTCCGCCAATGACCCGACGTGAATCTCATGATCTGTTCTGGCCATGGGTACAACCTCATTCAGAGAACCAATGCTTCCTACCTATGGTGAGAAGTCCGGGCCAACTCTAGGAGAGAAACCTGTCGACGTACTCGCGCACGGCTTCCCGAGTGCTGGGGAAGGCAAGTTCCTGCCAGGGAATGTCCTCGGGGGCAAAGAGCCTCACGTCCAGGCATTCATCTCCGGCCTCAAACTTGCCGCCGATGACCACGGCCGCGTAAACCACCAGAACGACCGGACTCCCCGAATAGGAGTAGACATTGAGCAGGCTGACCAGGCGCACCTCCAGGTGCGCTTCTTCCCTGGTCTCCCGCACAGCCGCATCCTGGACGGCTTCGCCCCGGTCCACGAATCCGCCCGGGAATACCCATTTGCCGTAGCTGGGCTCGATGGATCGCTGCAGCAGCGGGATCTTGCCCTCGATGGTGAAGAGGGTGCCGGCGGCGACCTTGGGATCCAGAAAGAAAACGAAGCCGCAAACCGTGCAGACCAGGCGTTCCGGCTCGGCGGGTTTCAATAATCTGGAAGCGAGGGGGCCGCCGCATCGGGGACAGAAAGAATATTCCATGGAAGCCTTGGTCGACGACTCAACCGCCTGGTCGCCTGCCCCGTGTAGGGGCAACCCTTGTGGTTGCCCTGGTGTCGATTGCGCGAAGGGGTGCCCACAAGGGACATCCCTACGGCCTCAGAATTCCGTGGGCGCAAAGCCGATGGTGAGGTCCTTGCGCTCGACCCAAAAGGAAATGGGTATTCTGAGCTGGCCCTCGTCTGTCCTTAGCTGCACCCTCACGATCACGCCGCTGCCCTGCGACTCGGATTCGACGATCCGGAAGGAGCGGACCCGTCCGTAGTATCCCTCTTCTCCCCAGTCCTGCAGAAAGTCCTTGAAGGTGTACTGCTCGGTGGGGCCCCAGATCTGATAGGCCGCGTCCAGGTCTCCCCCTTGCAGGGCCTCGAAACACCTTTGCACGGCACGCTCTTCGCGAAAGTTGGCGAAGAAATAGATCAGAATGCCCAGACCGACCACGGCTCCCGCCAGAATCAGGGGCGTCTTCAAGAGTCGGTTCTTGCCCAGTTGCACCATGT
>JAPVWS010000447.1 GCA_027493295.1 Candidatus Versatilivorator vitaminiformans
CCACCAGATCGACACGCCCACGGTGCAGGCCAGTCTGCAAACCGGACGTCCCAACGCCTGCAACCAGTGTCACCTGGACAAGACCCTGGACTGGGCGGCTTCTCACCTGGAGGAATGGTACGATGTCCCCAAGCCCAAGCTCTCCCGGGAGGAAAAATCGGTGGCGGCCTCGCTGTTGTGGCTGCTGCGCGGCGACGCAGGCCAGAGGGCTCTGATGGCCTGGAGCCTGGGGTGGGATTCGGCCCGCCGGGCTTCGGGATCGGACTGGATGCCGCCTTTCCTGGGACAACTCCTGGAGGACCCCTACGATGCCGTGCGATTCATTGCCGCACGCTCCCTGAGGCGGTCGGAGGCCTTCGCCGACTGGAACTACGAATTCTTCGGCCCCACCCGGGTGAGGGAAGCGGCCCATCAAGAGGTCCTGGAACGCTGGCGGGGGCTCCGTCATGAGGCGAACAGGCCGGAAGTCCTCATCGACGCCGAGGGCGCCGTGCGCCGGAATCTGCAGGAACGCTTGCTGCGACAGCGCGACGACCGGGTCGTCAGCCTGGCCGAATAACGCGCCTCGTTCCGAGAAAACGGCACGGGAGACATTGAGCAGTGGAAACGGAATCAACTCCTACAGGCGCTGAAACCGCTACCGCCACCTACCTCCGCCGCCACTTGCGCTTCGGGTGGTGGTCGCTGCTCTGCTTCCTGACCCTGGGAATCGTGCTGGAATCCCTGCATGGATTCAAGGTGGGTTGGTACCTGGACGTGGCCAACGAAACCCGGCGGTTCATGTGGACCCTGGCCCACGCTCACGGGGTCTTGCTGTCGCTGGTCAACCTGGCCTTTGCGGTGACCCTGCCTCATTTGGCTGCAGATACCTTGCGCCTGGCTCGTCTGGCTTCGCCCTGCCTGATGGGCGCCACCCTTTGCCTGCCGGGAGGATTTTTGCTGGGCGGGGTGGTGATCCATGGCGGCGACCCCGGACTGGGAATCCTGCTGGTCCCGATCGGGGCGCTCTTCCTGTTTGTCGCGGTCCTTCTTACCGCGCGCCGGGCCACGGCGTTGAGGAAACCGGTACCACCGCAAGGGGCGGAAGCACCCCCCTCCGGCGCCCGCAGGCGGGAAGGCCGGCGACGACGGCGCTGAACCGGCGGGCGGGACGCCCGCGCTCCCAGGGAATCACTGACCCCTTGAGGGAGAATCACAAAAGCCGGGCCGGAAAGGAATCGAAATTTCTTTCCATGATTAAGAACATGGATGGACAGGATGCACAGGATTACCAGGACGTGACGCTGGCGCACGAGATGGTCACCCAGGAGACGATCCGACGCCGCCTTGCGGATTCCCGGAATACAGGACAACGGACTCCCACGACCAAATCCTGTATATCCTGTTTATCCATGTTGATAAAGAACATCGATAGACACGATGCATAGGATTAGCATGATGTGACACTGCCGCACGCGAGGCTTGCTCGAGCCCATGGTAAAATTTGATGGTGATCCCATGAATTCAGGTCCCACACTCTGATTCGAATCCCGTGAATTCCCTCCACGCAAAAATTGCCGCTGGGCTCCTTTGCCTGTGTGGATTGCTGCTGGTCCACACCTCCCAGGCCGCTCAAGGCATGGACCCGCGTTTCCGCCAGGCGGTGGAGCAGGCCCAGGCTGGCAGGCTGGCCGAGGCGGAAGCGTCGGTCCGGTCCTTGGTCTCCAATCATCCCTCCCCCGACGGCTATCGTCTCCTGGGTTTTATCTGCGAAAACCAGGGCAAGCTGGACCAGGCCGAGCAGGCCTACCGCGAGTCACTGACCCTCAACCCCGGGCTTGAATTCTCCAAAATCAGGCTGGGCATAGTCTATTGCAAGGGCAGGAAATACACTCAATGCGTCGATTCGCTGCAGCAACTCCAACCCGGGATCGATGCCATTCCAGAGGCCCTTTTCTACCTGTGCCAGGCCCTGCTCGAAACCGGTCAATCCTCCCGTGCCCTGCAGGTCGCCGCCAAAATGGAACAGGCGGCCCGATCCGACCCGGAAGCCCTGTTGTCTGTTTGCCGACTTCTGACAGAGAGAGGTCTCTATCGGGAATCGGTGCCGCTGCTGACCCGGAGCGTGGAACGCCTTCCCCAATCCGGCGAGGCCCACTACCTGCTTGCCCTGGCCCTGTCCCGAACCGGTCGGATCGACCGCGTGGGGCCACTGCTGGACAAAGCCCTCCTGCTCCAGCCGAACTTTGTCCCGGCCCTGCTGCTTCAGGCCATGGGCCAGTTGGAAGCGAAGAAGCTCTCCGAAGCCAAACAGTCCCTCGGCAAGGTCCTGGAGCTGCAACCCTGTACAACGGTGGCCTCGACCTGGAGATCATGGGTCGCTTCCAGGAAGCCGAGACCCATCTCAGAAAGCTCCTCCCCATGATCCAGGGCGATCCGGAACTGATGGCCGGGGCCAGGCTGGGGCTGGCAAGGGTGCTGGCCCATCAGAAGAAGACGGTGGAGGCGACCGCCCTGTTCGAGGAGGCGATCCGCCTCAACCAGGGTGGAGTCCCTGCCTTGGCGGATCTAAGCGATATCTATTTGAAGGCCGGAGAATTCGAGAAGGCCGCGAAGCTGCTCAGGCAAGTGGTGGCGCGGGAGCCCAAGAGGAAGCAGGCCTACATCCAACTGGCCAAGGTGTTGAGGAGGCTGGGAAAGATCGAGGAGGCCAGAGAGCAGATCCGCATCTTTCAGCAACTGAACAGGGCCGAGAAGGAGACTCCCAAGGGAACCCAGGCCCAGCAGGTGGTGCGGCCTACGGCAGGAACGACTCAATAGGGTGAGCCTTTTGCAAAATCAGCGTCGGAAGGCCCTTATTCGGATCGAGCGTTGTTCCTCCCGAGTCCGCCAAGGATCAGGTGAGACTGAACCGGTTTGCCGTCCGAAGCTCGACAGCCACAAAAGGAACAAAAAGCCTACAGCAGGAAGGATTTGAGAATGGGAAAGGCGACACAAGCCAGGACAACTCCGTTCATCCACTTCAGCAACCTGATATCGCCCTTGACGATGGCCATGTCAGCGGCGACTTCAGCCTTGGTGGAAACGATATCCTGCTTGAGTTCGGCCTTGACTTCGATGAGGTCTGCTTTGGTGGCGACCGTATCCTCGAAGGCTCCGGCCATGGTGTGAACGATGGCTTCGGCCTGCTTGGCTTCAATGCCGGCGGCCTTGAGGGTATCGCTGGCCTTCAGGGTGTCGAAGGCGGCGGTGGTCAAGAGGTACTCCCTTGGAGGGAGTGATTGGTTGGTAGAGTGAAAGGCTAAGCCACGATCTCCTTCATGACCCGGCCGCCCAGGTCGGTGAGGCGCTTGAAGCGGCCCGCGTGGTAGTAGGTGAGCCGCATGTCGTCCAACCCCATCAGGTGCAGGATGGTGGCGTGGAGGTCATGCAGGTGGTAGACGTTCTCGGCTGCCTCGATCCCCATTTCGTCGGTGTTGCCCACCACCGTTCCTCCCTTGATCCCGGCGCCGGCAAACCAGGTCACCATGGCCTTTTCGTTGTGGTCGCGCCCGGGGTGGGCCCTGAAGAAGGACATGTGATTGTCGGCGGTCCGCCCGAACTCACCGCCCCAGACCACCAGGGTCTCGTCCAGCAAGCCTCGCTGCTTCAGGTCCTTCAATAACCCCGCTACAGGCTGATCGCTTTTGAGACCACAGCGCCGATGACCACCATCAATATCGGAATGGGAGTCCCAGCCTCCGCAATAGACCTGCACGAACCGCACGCCTCTTTCCACCATGCGCCGCGCCATCAGGCAGCGGCGGGCCATGGGTTCGGCAATCTTGTCGTTCAACCCGTACAGCTCCTTGATCTTCTCGGGTTCCTGGTCGACGTCCAGGGCTTCGGGGACGGCCATCTGCATGCGGAAGGCCAACTCGTAACTCTTCATCCGGCCCAGCAGAGCGCCGTTGCCGGGATCCGAGTCGATATAGTTGCGGTTGTAGTCGTTGATCAACCCCAGCGTCTCGCTCTGCTGCTTCACGGTGACGCCGCCGGGGGGCTTCAGATCCACGATGGGAACCCCCTGGGGGTTGATCAGCGTGCCCTGATAAGCCGTGGGCAGATAGGAGTTGGAGTAGTTGGCGATCCCGCCCTGGATTCCCCCGTCGGGCAGGACCACGAACCCCGGCATGTTCTGGTTCTCTGTTCCGAGGCCGTAAACCAGCCAGGATCCCATGGAAGGAGAGGCGCCGGGCTCCTGCACGCCGGTGTTCATCAGAATGAACCCGGTGGGATGGCTGTTGGAGTTGGTGTGCAGGGAACGCACCACGGCAATGTCATCCACGCAGGTGGAAAGGTGAGGGAATATCTCCGAGACTTCCATCCCGCATTGACCGTGCTTGGCGAACTTGAAGGGGCTGCCCACGTAGATCCGCTTTTCCAGGCTTCCATAAATGCGGGTGATGGGCGTGCCGTGGTACTTGGCCAGAATCGGCTTGGGGTCGAAGGTATCCATCTGGCTGGGAGCACCGCCCATGAAGAGGAAGATGCAGGCCTTGGCCTTGGGAGCGAAATGGGGAGCCTTGGGGGCCAGAGGGTTGCCGGCAGAGGTCCCCTTGGCCAGCAGGCCGTCCCGGGCCAACATATAGGACAGGGCCGTCCCCCCGATGCCCCGGCCCATGCGGAACAGGAAGTCCCTGCGCCCCAGCTCCCCTGACCTGGGATCCTGCACCTCGACGTTTCCACATTGATCGAATTGCGGTTTGATCAGCATCAGTGCCCCACTCTTTCGCAGGCTGCGAAGGAACTCCTTCGCCTACTGCAGGAAAATAAACTCGTTGAGATTGAACATGGCCAGACAAAAGTCCGACAGCGACCTGCCGGTCTTGCCCTTGGACGGCAGGCTCTCGGCGCTCTCCGGGGAATAGGCCGCCTGCGTGAGACTCAGCTCGGTCCCCGGCACATCCGTTTGAACTCCCAGGAACTGCATGCCCCGGATTTTTTCCACCTCGGTCGGCTGCCGCTGCAAGGCCAACTGGAAGGCGCGCTCCACCTGCCGGCCCGGGTCCGTCCCCACCTCCTGCAGAATCCGCTCCGCCATGGCATGGCTTTTCTGGTGGGCAAACTTGCTGTTGAACAGGGCAAACACCTGAGGCGTTACGGTGGTGACCTCCCGGACATCGCAGCTCTCGCTGATGTTGGGACCGTCGAAAACCGAGATCAAGGGCGACACCAGCACCCGCTGTTGCAGCATGTAGACGCTGCGGCGGTTGCGCTCCTCCTGTGGATCGGGCTCCCACCAGGTCCGGGCGCGCTTCATCATGTCGTCTTCCAGGTCGGGGAAGAAGCTGGGCCCCCCGGCCAGCAGGTTCAGGTCGCCGCTCACCGCCAGAATGCTGTCGCGAATGACCTCGGCTTCCAGGCGAATGGGGGGCATCCGCCACAGGTAGCGGTTGGCGCTGTCGATGGCCTCGTATTCGGTGGCGCGAGGATTGTTCAGGGATTGGCGGTAGAGGTTGGAATGCAGCATCAGGCGGTGCATGTCCTTGATGCTCCAGCTCTTCTCGATGAACTCGGCCGCCAGCCAGTCGATCAACTCCGGATGAACGGTTCCCCCGCCGTTCCTGCCCATGTCGCTGGGTGTCTTCACCAACCCTTTTCCGAAGTGGTGTTGCCAGATCCGGTTGACCATGACGCGAGGCGTCAGAGGATTCTCCGGACTCGCCAGCCAACTGGCCAGCTTCTTGCGCCGGCTCCCGCTCCAGCCCTTCAGATCCACCGGCTCGGGGTCCCCGCTGGCCGCCACCACAAACCCGGGCTCCACCACTTCCTGCTTGAGCTCGGGGTCGCCTCCCTTGAGCAGGAAGGTGGTCGGTGCATATCCGACGCTGCCCAGCGGCTCCGAGGGCACGTAGGCCATGGCCTTGTATCGGTTGGGATCGTTGGGGTTGGCGAAGCGGGCGTTCTGCCGCCCGATCAGGGAGAACTGCTTGCTGATCTCCTTGGGCACCAGCTCACTGGTGGAAAAAGGCACCCGCCTCAAGTCGGCCACCACCCAGTCCTTGAGGTCCAGCGGCGACATGAGAACCCGATGCGGATCGGTAATCTCCTTGACCTGCTTGCGCAGCCCGTCCGCCCACTCCTTGCGTTTCTTGAGCCGATCCTCCCATTCCTTGGCCTTGCGCTCCCAGAGCTCGGGATTCTGCCTGGGGAGCTCGTACTCGGTGAACGCCACCGCCTGGGGCTGCGGCTTGGGCATGGGGGCGAAAAAGGCCTCGATGCGGTAGTAGTCCTGGTGGGTGATGGGATCGTACTTGTGGTCATGGCAGCGGGCGCATCCCAGCGTGACGCCCAGAAACACCGACCCGGTGGTATTCACCACGTCCGTCAGGAAATCGCGCCGCTGATCGCCCGATCCCTCCACCTGAACCTGCAGGTTCATGAAAGCGGTGGCGATTTGCCCCTCCGCCCCGTAAAATCTGAAGGAGTCCCCCGCTATCTGCTCCTTGATGAAGCGGTCGTAAGGCTTGTCCTGGTTGAAAGCCCGGATGATGTAGTCCCGGTAGCGCCACATGTGGGCCAAGGGATAGTCCAGCCCGCCTCCCACCGAATCGCCGTAACGCACCACGTCCATCCAGTGCCGGGCCCAGCGCTCGCCGTAGCGGGAGTCGGCCAGCAGCTTTTCCACGGCGTTGTGGTAGGCGTCGGGTGAGTCGTCCTGTAGAAAGGCCTTCATCTCTTGCGGAGTGGGGGGCAACCCGATCAGACCGAAATAGAGCCTTCGGAGCAACTGCCGTTTGCTAACGGCAGGCGCCGGCTGCAGGCCCTGTTCCTCCAGCTTTGCCAACACAAAGGCATCGATGGGGTTCTTGACCCAATCCTTCCGACTGACCTCGGGAACGACCGGCTTTTCCAACGGGATCCACGGCCAGGCAGGCTTTCCGGCCTCGGCCGTTTCCTGAACGGGCGCCACTTCCAATTCTTCGATCCAGCCGGCAATCAACTCGACCTGCTCTTCCGACAGGGGTTCCCCGTTCAGGGGCATTTGGGGAGCCTTCTCGCCGCGCAGCCGCTGGATGAGCGGGCTGGAAGCGCTATCTCCCGGAATGACTCCCGGACCGCCCAGGGACCCTCCCTTCAAAAGGGAGGCCATGGTTTCCAGCACCAACCCGCTCTGGTGGTTCTGGATGGAATGGCAGGTAAAGCAGTGCTGCTCCAGGAGGGGCTTGACCGTTGTCTCGAACTGATGGGCGGAAGCGGCAGCGCCGGCCGTCTCAACCTCCGCCTGGTTCGACTCATCGGGCCCGTCGGAAAGCTGGTCGACCCATAAGGCGATCAGGTCGATCTGCTCCGCCGACAGCGGATCGCCGCCGATGGGCATCTGGGGCTGGCGCTCGCCCCTCAGATATCTCGGCGCTGTTGCCGGGTATAATCGACGGTCCTTCCTTTTCGCCGCCGACCAGCAGCGCCTCAACCGTTTCCATGACCAGCCCGCTCTGAGCGGATGCACCCTGGTGACAGGCGATGCAACGAGCCTCGATGATGGGCTGAATGTCTGCTTCGAAGCTGGGCTTCTGTTCCTCCCCATGAAGAGAGACAGCCACGAGGTGAACGGCAATAGCGACGAGAACCGCCAGGTAGCTCATACAACCCCCAAACCACTTGCCGCGGCAAGCGTCCAGAAAATTTGCGAAATCTACTTTTAAATGCTTTCGCATTTTATACCTGGCGGTGTCACCAGTCAAATTTTGTTGGCCTATTTTGTCGGCGTTTTTGGTTAATTTTGAAATTTTTTAAGAATCGCGATTTTTTCGGAGTTCCCAGCGAGCCAAGTCATTTTGCCGGCGAACGTGATGTTCTGCCATTCTCAATATCGAGTGAGACCTGATGAGCAATGCGGGTTAACCACAAAAAGCACAAAAGTCACAAAACGAATTGTCTGCTTCCGTTCTGCTCTTCTGGTGGTTTTTGTGATTTTGTGCCTTTTGTGGCCATTCCCGGCAGTGAGCCGCTGCCTAATTTTGCAAACGCCTCCATCGTCCTCGGGGGCGCAGCTATTCGGCCGCGGGCTTGGCGGCCACGAAGGCCATCCCGATCCTGGTGGTTCCGGGTGAATCGGGAACCTCCATGGTGGCCCGGGTCGGCGGATTCTCAGGGAAATAGCGCCGATAGGCGGCATTCATGCCGCCATAGTCTTCCCAGTCCTTGAGGTAGACCCTGGCCTCGACCACGTCGCTCATGGCGAACCCGCCGGCCTCGTAGATCTGCTTCACCCGGTCCAGGCAATCGTTCACCCGCTCTTCCACCGTCTCCTTGGCGCTGAACACCCCGGCGATGTACATGGTGTTGCCCACCTTGAGCCCGCGGCTGTATGCGCTGCTCGGCCCCATGCCTTCAGGCAGCACCGGCGTTTTTTCCTCCCGGCTGGCGATCATGGTGATTTCGACGGGTGAATTGAGGGGAATGGCCGAGACCAGAATGGGCACCCGGGCCGGCTTGGGATCGGGCACCATGGAAACGTAGGTCTCGCTCATGGGTCCGAAATGGTCGCCGCTGGTCATGAAGACCTCGGTCGAGACCACGTTCGAGAAATCCATGTCGGCCGCCTTCAGCACCGTCTCTATGTTCTTGAGGGTCTGGGTCACGTGCGCCTTGACGTCGCCTTCGACCAGTTTGGGTGGTGCCGTTCCCGGAATGACTCCGGCCTGACCCGACACGAAGAGGCGGTCGCCCGCCAGCACGCCGGGACTGTAAGGCGCCTTGCCGGGCTCGGTTCCTTCGGGATAGACGTACTGTTTCTCTCCCTGCACGGCGACCATGGCGATTTCCACGCTGGCTCCCAGCGCCAGCTCCGAAACCGCGACGGTGGTGCGGCTGGGAAGCTTGTCCTGCTCGAGGAAGGAGCGATAGACCTGGCTCATCGGGCCGATGTCACTCATATCGGTCAGCCACACATGGGTGGCCACCACGTCGGAGAAGCCGTATCCCTTGGCCTCCAGTTCCCGCTTCAGGTTCTCCATGGTGACCTTGGTCTCCGCCTCGATTCCCGAGGCCATCTCCCGGGTCTCCGGATCCAGACCGACCTGGCCGGACAGGTAGAGAGTGTCATCGACTTCGATGGCAGAGCTGAAGGGCGGCCCCGCCGGCGCCGGCTCTTCCACCGGCGCCTGTTGACAGGCAGCCAGGCACAAGACTCCGAAAGCACACAAGACCGTCAGCCCGAGCAAATCTCTCTTGGTCATCTGAAACGCTCCTCCATGATCGCTTTCTGGCTCAATTCATTGACCACAACCGGGCCGCCCCGACCGTTGCATGATGTCGAGCGCCACCCTGCGGTCAGTGCAGAATCTATCACAGCCCCGCCCCCTCCGGGGGGTTATCTGGTGGTTGGAGTTATCCCGAGTCCGAACAGGACAATCCCGGTTGGCCTCGGTTGCGCAATCCAGTAGTATGGAGTCCCCTGGTTCAGCCGACCCCATCGTCACGGCCGTCGCACCCGATCCGAGGCGGGATCCACGGGTCTCAATTCCAGGGTATCGTTGCCACTTCTCCAGGAGCCAATCGACATGGGAAAGGATGTATCTTCTGCCGCCGTCACCGTCACCTCCGCGTGCGACTTCGAGGTCCGCCCGGAAGACGCCGAACTGTTCCAAAGCCACCTCAGGAGCTTCGTCCCGCCAGAGGCCTTTGACGCCCATGCCCATTTCTACGAACGGTCCCACATCGGGCCGACCTATGCCGACAGCTATCTCAGGGATGCCCCCGACCCCGGCGGCTGGGCCGCCTACCGGCGCCAGGTCTCGAAATGGATGGGCGACCGGACCGCCGCGGGCGGACTGTTTTTCGGCATGCCGCGCCGGGATGTGGACATGGCCGCCGCCAACCGATTCCTGGCGGACGAGACCGGGCGGGAAGAGCGACTCAAAGCCCTGATGCTGATCCATCCCCAGGACGATCCCGACCGGGTGGACGCCTTGATTGCCTCGGAGGGATTCGTGGGCATGAAGGTCTACCTGGTCTATGCCGACAGGGAGGACCCCTATAACGCCGAGATCGAGGAGTTTCTTCCGGAGTGGGCCTGGGAAATCGCCCACAAACGGGGCCTGGCCATCATGCTGCACCTGGTCAAGCCTCGGGCCATGGCCGATCCCGCCAATCAGGGCTATATCCGCCGGCACTGCCTGCGCTATCCGGGCGCCAACCTCATCCTGGCCCACTGCGCCCGCAGCTTCAACGCCGGACATGGACTGGAAGGCTTGGAGGCACTGGGCGGACTGGACAACGTCTTCTTCGACAACTCGGCCATCTGCGAGCCGCAACCGGTGGAAGAGATCCTGAGACTCTTCGGACCCAGCCGCCTCCTTTTCGGAACCGACTTCCCGGTCTCCGAGTTGCGGGGAAGGGCCGTGAGCATCGGCGACGGCTTTGTCTGGATGGGTACGGCCAACCTGGACTGGTCGACGACCGCCTTCGGATCCCACACGGTGCTGGGACTGGAGAGCCTGCTGGCCCTCAAGCAAGGTTGCGTGAACCGGCACATGAACGACGCCGACATCGAGCGGATCTTCTACCGCAACGCCTACCAGCTCTTCGGGATCGGAGAGCAGAAGGTCGGCCGCGGCCAGGAGCTCTACCAGGAGGCCAAGAAGCTGATTCCCGGAGGAACCAACCTTCTGAGCAAGCGCCCGGAACTGTTCGCGCCCGAACAGTGGCCGGCCTACTTCAAGGAAGCCCGCGGCTGCACCATCGTGGACATGGATGGCCGCCACCTTACCGACATGAGCTTCAACGGCATCGGTTCCTGCCTGCTGGGCTATGCCGACCCCGATGTCACAGAGGCCGTGCTGCGCAGGGTTCAGCTCGGGTCCATGTGCACCCTGAACGTGCCCGAGGAGGTGGAGGTGGCCCGCCTGATGCTGCAGCTACACCCTTGGGCCCAAAACGCCCGCTTCACCCGGGCCGGCGGAGAGTCCTTGACGGTGGCCGTGCGTATCGCCCGGGCAGCCACCGGGCGCCAGAGGGTGGCCATTTGCGGCTACCACGGCTGGCACGACTGGTACATGGCCACCAACGTGGGCACCGACCAGGACAGACTGGGAGACCACCTGCTGAAGGGCCTGGACCCGGCCGGCGTACCCTTCAAACTGGGCGGCACCACCCTTCCCTTTCAATTCGGCCGGCTGGATCAATTGGAACAGATCTTCGAGACCACCAGCGAGCCCCTGGCGGCGGTAGTGATGGAGGCCACTCGAGGCGACCATCCCCCTCCCGGCTTCCTGCAAGGGGTCAGGGATCTCTGCAGCAAACACGGAACCAAGCTGATCTTCGACGAGGTTTCCAGCGGCTGGAAGCACGCCCTGGGAGGAGCCCATCTCAGGTATGGCGTTTACCCCGATATGGCGGTATTCGCCAAGTCGACGGCCAACGGGCACCCCATGGGAGCGGTGATAGGCACCGAGGCCACCATGCAGGCGGCCCAGGGATCCTTCATCTCCAGCTCCTTCTGGACCGAGGGGGTGGGCCCGGCGGCGGCGCTGGCGGCCATTCGCAAGATGATGCGCATTGACGTGGTCAGCCACGTGGATCGAATCGGCGAGCAAATCAAGCAGGTCTGGCTGTCGCTGGGAGCCAAGTATGGACTGCCGCTTTCGGTCAACGGCCACAACGTGAACGCCGGCTTCGTGCTGGACCATCCTGAAGTCCTGGCTCTCGAGACGCTGTTCACGGTGCGCATGCTGAAGGCCGGCTACATGGCGGCGCCGCGGGTCCAGTTGACCCTGGCTCACCAGCCCCGGCACGTGGAAGCCTACGCCGTCGCCGTGGAGCCGGTGTTTCAGGAGTTGGCCGAGGCCATCGAGAAAGGAGACATCGAGCGTCGAATCGGAGGCCCCGTCAAGCAAACCGGCTTCCAGCGGCTGACCTGAACCCCCGGGCCGTCCCAAGGAGATTGCATGAAACGCGTCGGTATCGCCGGATTTCTGCACGAGTCCAACAGCTTTTCCCCCATCCCCACGCCCTACCAGCACTTCAAGGACACCGACCTGACCCGAGGGAATGCGCTGCTGGCGCGCTGGGAGGGCACCCACCACCAACTGGGTGGATTCCTCGAGGGCGCCCGGGAATTTCGGTTCGAGCCGGTGCCGCTGCTAGCCGCCTACGGCATCCCCTCGGCCCCCATTCCCAGCGACTCCTTCGAAGAGCTGTCTGCCGATCTGACCGGGGCTCTGAGTGCGGCCCTGCCGCTGGACGGGCTGCTGGTGGCTCTGCACGGCGCCGCCGTGTCCGAGAGCTACCCCGACGCCGACGGAGAGCTTGCCGCCCGCTTTCGCCAGGTCCTGGGGCCCCGGATTCCCATCCTGACCGTGATCGACCTGCATGCCAATATCTCCGACAAGATGGCCCGCAGCACCAACGGCATCGTGGTCTACCGGTCCAACCCCCACCTGGACCAGAGAGAGCGCGGCCTGGAGGCCGCCGACCTGATGGCGCGGACCTTGCGGGGTGAAATTTCGCCGGTCCAGGCCCTGGAGCAGCCGCCCCTGCTGCTCAACATCACCCGGCAGTACACGGAGGAGGCGCCCGCCAGGGAGCTCTACCGGGACGTCGAGTCGGTTTTGAGCTGGCCGGGAATTCTCTCGGCGAGCACGGCCATGGGGTTCTATTATTCCGACGTGGAAGAGATGGGAGCCTCCTTTCTGGCCATCGCCGACGGAGACCGGGAACTGGCGCGCAAGGCGGCCCGCTGGCTGGCGGAGAGAGGCTGGCAGCGCCGCAGGGAATTCCTCAGCGACCTTCCCGGTCCGGCCGAGGCCGTCCGCAGCGCTGCCCGGGAAGCAGGCGGCCCGATTGTGCTGATGGATGTGGGGGACAACGTCGGCGGCGGCAGTCCGGGCGACTCCACCATCCTGCTGGAGGAAATCCTGAGCCAGCAGGCCTCGGAGGCCCTGGTGTCGCTATATGATCCCGAGGCCGTGTCCGCCTGCGTGCAGATGGGGGTGCGACAGTCGATCGAGTTGACGGTGGGCGCCGGGAGCGACTCCCTCCACGGCCGTCCCCTGCGGGTCCAAGGCCGCATCCGGTCCATCGCCGACGGGTGCTCCACCGAAAGCCGTCCGCGCCACGGCGGCCAGGGGGTCTTCGATCAGGGAGTGACGGCGGTGCTGGAAACGCCGCGCCAAAACACCCTGGTGCTGACCAGTATTCGAATGGCCCCCCGAAGCCTCGAGCAACTCTGGACCCTGGGGCTCAGGCCGGAAAAGAAGAAGATCCTGGTGGTCAAGGGAGTGGTCGCCCCCCGGGCAGCCTACGAACCTATCGCGCACCGCACCATCCTGGTGGATACGTCCGGGTCCACCAGCGCCAACCCCGCCCACTTCAGCTACCGAAACGTACGGCGTTCCCTCTATCCCCTGCAGGAAAACCTGACCTATACGGTGTAGGGGGGTGGGGAAACCAGCGTTGCCGCGCGCCGCATTCTGGAGGCCCGGCGTCTGCCCCCTCCGCATCAGCCTTCGCCTGCGGCTCGGCTTCTGCGACTCCCCCTCAAGGGGGGAGTGATTCTAGAGGCTCGCATAAAACGCTTGAGTATCACTCCCCCCTTGAGGGGGAGTCGGCGAGGCAAACGCGGCGGCCCTTCGACCAGGCCGCAGCCTGCAGCCGAGCCGGAGGGGGGCAATCGCGGCGTTGCGGGAGTGCAGCCCGCAGCCGAGCCGGAGGGGGGCAATCGCGGCGTTGCGGGAGTGCAGCCCGCAGTCGAGCCGGTGGGAGGCCATCGCACTGACTCGTGCATGAAAAACAACGGCATTCTGGCAGCCCCGCAGAGGCGAAGCCTCACCAGCCGATCCTGACCCGTCAGGCCTGCGCTGCGCCGGTCTTCTCGGTCCAGACGGTCAGATCGGTCAGGTCCCGGTCCGGTTTCCGCCGGGATCCGTAGCTCAGCAGGACCCCCAGCACAAACAGAAAGCTGTTACCCAGCACGATGATCCAGAACTTGTCGGGAAGCAGCGCGGCAAGGGAAGGAAACAGCTCGGCGCCAAACCGGCTGTCGATGAACAGCCACAGGCAGACCCCGGCCAGAGTGACCATGGTGGCCTGGAGAGCCGAGCGGCCATCCACCCGTCGAGTCAATTGGCCCAGCAGGAAAAGCCCCAGCAGTCCGCCGCTCATGATGGAGATCAGGGTGGCTTGAAGGTCCTGTAACGTCTCGGTGCGGGTGAAGTGGATGATCAAGGCGATGGCGATCATGACCACTCCGAAGAACCCCGAGACCCACCTTCCGAAGGTGACATAATGGCGTTCCAGGCGATCGGGGGCCAACAACCGTCGATAGAAGTCGGTGGTGACCGTGGCCGCAGAGGCGTTGATGCTGGAGTCCAGGGTCGACATGGCCGCCGCCAGCAGTCCCGAGATCACGAATCCGGCCACTCCGGCGGGGACGTGGCTGAGGATGAAGAAGGGGTAGACCTCCTCCGGTAGCAGTGTCCCGACTTCCGGAGCGGGATTGTACTTGTAGAGGACGTAGAGCGCCGTTCCGATGAAGCTGAAGAATACCCAGACGGCCACGGTGGCGACCGCGCTCAGGACAATCCCCTTGCGGGCCTCGCCCGTGGTCTTGATGGCCTGGTAGCGCTGAATGGTCATCTGATTGACGCACATGTACTGGGTAAAGTGGAACAGGTGCATGAGCGCCGTCACCCACACGGTCTTTTCGGAGAAATTCAGGGCGGTGCTGCCCACCGAGAGCTTGCCGTCGGCCAGCGCCACTCCCATCACCTGGCCGAAGCCGCCCGGCACCATTCCGAAGATGATGGGCAGGCAGATGAGTCCGCCCAGGATCAAGGCAAAACCCTGGATCAGGTCGGTCCAGATGACTGCCTCCAGACCTCCGGCAATGGTATAGGTGGCCACCAGGACCCCGAAGATCACGATCACCCAGGGCAGCGAAAACCCGGTCATGGCCTTGATGGGCAGGCAGACCGCGTAGAGGATCACCCCCAGCCGAAACATCTGGAA
>JAPVWS010000448.1 GCA_027493295.1 Candidatus Versatilivorator vitaminiformans
GTCAAGGGGACGGAGGGGAGGAAGGGGAGCGTCTATTCCAGCGAGTTGAAGAACTGCGAGACCTCGGCCTTCAGACCGTCCACTGCCGTTTGCACCTGGGCCAGCTCACTCCCTTCGGCCATGATTCTCAGCAGAGGCTCGGTGCCGGAGTAGCGAACCACCATGCGGCCCGAGTCGGACAGTTGCGCTCGGGCGTCGCCAATGAGGCGCGACAGCTCGGGGGACTGGTCGATGGGGATCTTGCGGGACACCCTGAGCCCGTCCAGGACCTGAGGGAAGGGTCGGTATCCGGAAACCAGCTCGTCCAGGCTCGCGCCGCTGCGAACCAGCAGCTCGGCCAGCTTGACCGCCGTGAGAAGGCCGTCTCCGGTGGTATGCAGGTCGCTCAGAATAATGTGTCCCGAGGGCTCTCCTCCCAGGACGGCTCCGGAGGCTTGCATGGCCTGCTGGACGTGCTTGTCTCCCACCGGAGTGCGAATCAAGGGGATGCCTTCCCGGATCAGGGCCTTTTCCAGGGCCAGGTTGGTCATGATGGTTCCGACCACCTGCCCGCCGGCCAATGTTCCATTGGCTTTCCAGTGCCTGGAAAGGGCGTAGAGGATGTGGTCGCCGTCCAGACACTTTCCGCTTCCGGTGACAAAGAGAGCCCGGTCCGCGTCCCCGTCGAAGGCCACTCCCAGATCCAGCGAGTTGGTTGTCACGGCCCGGGTCAAGCCCTCCAGGTGCAGGGATCCGCAGTTGCGGTTGATGTTTCGACCGTCCGGCCGGTCGTTGATGACGGTGACCTCGCCCCCCAACTGGCGGAAGAGCCGGGGCGCCAGCAGGCAGGCCGCGCCGTTGCAGACATCCAGGCCCACGCGAAGCGTCTCCAGCCGGGTACCCGCTTGTCGGCTCAAAAAGTCGAGGTAGTCCGACGCCAGGGAAGCCCGTTGGTCGATTCCGGTCGAGCCGCGGCAGGCCGACACCGCCGGGGACGTCCTCCAGGATTCTATGCTGCGTTCGATTTCGATCTCCCGGTCATCGGAAATCTTGAAACCCTGCCCTGAAAACAGCTTGATCCCGTTGTCCCGGTAAGGATTGTGGGAAGCGGAGATCATGATTCCCAGATCGTAGCCGCGGGCCCGGGTGAGGTAGGCCAGCCCCGCGGTAGGCATCACACCCAGGTCGTGAATGGCGGACACTCCGCGATAGGCGAGGCCCTGGCTCAACCGGTCGGCAATCCATGGGCCGGATTCTCGCGTGTCTTTGCCGATCAGGATGCTGCCTGCGCCTGGAGGGCCGGCAAACTCAGCCAAGGCCAGGCCGATGGCGCAGACCGTCTTCTCATCCAGGGGAAAGCAGCCCGCCTCCCCCCGGATTCCGTCCGTCCCGAACAGTTTTGTCATGGGGAGTCTCTTTGTGGCAGGGAATTTTGCCCATCCGCCGCTGTTTCCAAGGGTTCGATGGCGACATCGACTTCCACCCGGCGGCCCTGCGGAAAACGCACCACCCCGTCTTCCACATCCAGATTGACGCGAGCCACAAAGCCGGTGGACCGACCCGTAACGTCGATGTCTTCGGTGGTCACTCGCGTCATGCCGGAAACGCGCCCCCCCGGACCTTCCACCAGCACCCGGCCGGGTCGGGGAGTCACCGACCGGAGCCGGTAACCTACGTCTACCCGGCCGACGATTCGGGGTTCGATTTCAACCTCCTTGGTCGCGGTCGGTTGCAGATTGAGGCGCAACGTGGAGGGCGTGATACGGGTGACCGTGACCCCCTGAGGCCTGGAGATGTCATCGGGAGTGATGGAGTAGACCCGTTCGCCGGGTTGGGCGTTGGCGAGGTCGATGTGGGCGGAGAGGTCGGAGGGTTCCAGCCTGTTCAGAATGCTGGAGGGACCTCTCAGTCGGACATCTACCGAGCCCGCAGGATTGTCTACCAGTTCCAGGTGGGGGGGCATCAGGTATTGGAGACTGGGCCTGAACCGGACCTCACCCACAAAGCGTGGCTCGTCGTTCAGCGCGCCCCACAGCAGCAGAGCAAGGCCCAGGGAGGCGAGCTTCAACCCGGCGTTATTGAGCAGAAGACCGGTGAGGACCTTCCAGTATCGGCTCATTTTCCTTCCGCCACCGGAGAGAGGTGGGATGGGGGCCCCGAGGATGCCGTAGCCGTGCCCGCAAAGATTCCGGCCAAATGCCGGCGCAGGGACGTGCCGTCCAGGTTTCTCTGTATGTCGCCGCCGACGGCGGTGGATATGTTTCCGGTCTCTTCGGAGACTACCACCACCACCGAGTCCGACTCTTCGGTGACGCCGATGGCTGCCCGATGGCGCGTCCCCAGCTCCTTGCTCAACCTGGGGTCGAGGGTGAGAGGCAAGAAGCAGGCAGCCGCCGTAATCCGGCCCTTTTGGACGATAACGGCCCCGTCGTGGAGGGGAGCTCCGGGCAGGAATATGCTCACCAGCAGATCGGAGGATAGGGCGGCATCGACAACCACGCCGCTTTCCGTATAGTTCTTGAGTCCCATCTCGCGCTCGATGACGATCAGTGCCCCGATGCGCTGGGAGGACAATCGGATTGCCGCCGACACGATCTCCTCGTAGGTCTCGGTGATCGGATTTCGGGAGAACCTTCTCAGCAACGGATTCTTGCCGATGTTGGCAAGGGCCCGGCGTATCTCAGCCGCGAACAACACAATGATCCCGACCACGAAAAAGGGAAGAATGGTGGTCATGATCCATTGAACAGTCTCCAGATTGAACCAGAGGGTGACGTAATAGAACAGCACCAGGAATCCCACTCCGAGCGCCATTTGTACGGCACGTGTCCCGCGGATCAACAACAGGATGTGGTAGATCAGAATGCTGACGATGAGAATGTCGACAGCCGAGGACCAGGTGAGTCGGTCCAGGCGGAAGAGTTCGATCAGATTCATGGTGGGTTTCAGAGACAGGCCACTAGGCGGAAAATCCCATTATAGCATCACACATTTGGACCACCTGGCGGGTCTCCCCAACGTCGTGAACGCGAATGATGTGTGCTCCCTGCATCACGGCGACGGCTGTGCTCGCCAGGCTTCCCGGTAGCCTTTGCTCCACCGGCAGGTTCAGCAGGTTGCCGATAAAGGATTTTCGGGAGGGACCCACCAGAATGGGTAGCCGAAACCGTTTCAGAACCTCCAGTCGCCGCAGAATCAAGAGATTGTCTTCCACGCCCTTGCCAAATCCCAATCCGGGGTCCAGGATGATCCGATTGCTGGGGATTCCGGCCCGGAGAGCCTTTTTCACCGAATGCCGCAGGCCCGCGAGCACAGACTGCAGGGGCCGCTTGAGCGCGGGGTGTCCATGGAGCCGCTGCGGGCTGCCTCGGCTGTGCATGAGCACCATGGCTGCGCCGGCCGCCGCGGCGCAGGCGGCCATGTCGGGGTCGAAGCGCAGCCCGCTGATATCGTTGACCACCGAGGCGCCGGCAGCGACGGCGCTGCGAGCGACTTCGGACTTGTAGGTATCCACCGATATCGGCACGGTCAGACGCTTGGCCAACTGTTCAACGACCGGGACAACCCTGCGGATCTCGTCGGTTGCGGAGACTGAACCGGGACGGTTCGGACGCGTCGATTCTCCTCCCACATCCACCAGGTCCGCTCCCTGGTCTTCCAGTTGCAGACCGTGCTCGACCGCCTCATCCGTTCGCAGGTAGGCGCCGCCATCGTAGAAGGAGTCGGGGGTGACGTTCAGAATTCCCATGATCAGGGTCTTGCGCCCCAACTCAAGGGTGCCGTGGGGAAGTTGCAACCGGAAGCGCTGTCTCATGGGTGTCCTTGCCGGCAGATGACTGCGCCGCTAATGCGGCGACCGCGGCTGCGCCCGGGAAATGTCAGCGGCGTTCGCAAAATTCGGCAGCGGGACCATTGCCGGGAATGGCCACAAAAGGCACAAAAACACCAAAAGAGCCCAACCATAGAGAAACGACCAAGGCATGCGGGCGGTGTGTGATTTTAAGGAATTCGTTTTGTGCTTTTTGTGGTGAACTCGCATTTCTCACCAGGTCGCACGTGGTATTGAAAAAGGCAGAACAACACGTGTGCCGGCAAAATGACCTGCACCGCTGCGAATTTTTCAAAAAGCTCTTCATCCGGAAATTCCAAACGGAACGCCCGGACCCTCCAAAAAGCCTTACACGTACCTCTTCTCAAGAGCGCAGCCCCGCTGAAAGTGCGAGGAAGAAATGAAACTGAGAGGAAAGGGATGGAGGAAGGGCAACCGGTTGTCCGGTCCGGTGCCGGCGGCGGTCCAGGTTCGGTTTGGCAAAAACGACAACTAGGCAGGGGCCGGCTTTTCCCGCTGCTTGTCGACCAGGGGTCCAACGGGCGGGGAAACTGACTTCTTTCCCCTGGGATTTTCCGCCTCGGGAGGACCGGAATCTTCCCGGGAGAGCGGGTCCACCTTCTCCTCCAGCGGGAGGTTCTGGATGACCATGCGCACCTCGTCGGCGTCGAGAACCTCTCTTTCCAGCAAGGTCTCCGCGATTCGGATCAAGGTGTCCCTGTTCTCCTCCAGGATCTTGCGAGCGTGCTGGTACCCCTCGTTGACGAACCGCTTGATCTCCTGGTCGATCTTGATCGCCGTATCCTCGCTGTAGTCGCGGTGCTGAGCGATTTCCCGTCCCAGGAAAATCTGATCTTCTCTCTTGCCGAAGGTCAGGGGACCCAGTTTGGACATCCCATAGTCGCACACCATGCGGCGGGCCATTTCGGTCGCCTGCTCGATGTCGTTGCCCGCCCCGGTGGTCATGTGTTCCAGAAACATTTCTTCGGCCACCCGACCACCCATCATGATGGCGATCTGGCTCTCCAGGAAGTCCCGGGTGTAGGTGTGCTTGTCATCCTCCGGGAGCTGCATGGTTACCCCCAGTGCCATTCCCCGCGGGATAATGGTCACCTTGTGTAGCGGGTCGGCCTGGGGGAGCATGGCCGCCACCAGGGCATGACCGGCTTCGTGATAGGCCGTGTTCCGTTTTTCTGCGTCGCTGATGATCAGGGACTTTCGCTCCACTCCCATCAGGACCTTGTCCTTGGCGCCCTCGAAGTCCAGCATGGTGACCGACTGCTTGTCGTAACGGGCGGCGTTGAGGGCGGCTTCGTTGACCAGATTGGCCAGGTCCGCTCCTGAAAAGCCGGGTGTTCCGCGCGCCAAAACCGAGACGTCCACGTCCTCCGACAAGGGGATTTTCTTGGTGTGTACCTGAAGGATGCCTTCCCGTCCTTTCACGTCGGGTCGAGCCACCATCACCCGGCGGTCGAACCGCCCGGGTCGCAGCAGTGCCGGGTCCAGCACGTCGGGGCGGTTGGTGGCCGCGATCAGGATCACGCCCTCGTTGGACTCGAACCCGTCCATTTCGACCAGCAACTGATTCAGAGTCTGCTCGCGTTCGTCGTGCCCTCCGCCCAGGCCGGCGCCGCGGTGCCGGCCCACCGCGTCGATCTCATCGATGAAGACGATGCAGGGGGCATTTTTCTTGCCTTGCTCGAACAGATCTCTTACCCGCGAAGCGCCCACTCCCACGAACATCTCCACGAAGTCGGAGCCGCTGATGGAAAAGAAGGGCACCCCGGCCTCGCCGGCGATGGCGCGGGCCAGAAGCGTCTTGCCGGTGCCGGGAGGTCCGACCAGCAGGACCCCTTTGGGGATTCGCCCACCCAGTTTCTGAAACTTCTGCGGGTCCTTCAGGAATTCGATGATTTCCTGCAGTTCCTCCTTGGCTTCCTCGGCGCCTGCCACGTCCTTGAAGGTGACCTTCTTCTGTTGGGAGGACAACAGCTTGGCCCGGCTCTTGCCGAACGAAAGGGCCTTGTTGCCGCCACTCTGCATCTGCCGCATGAAGAAGATCCAGATCCCGATCAGGAGCAGAAAGGGAGCGTAGGTGATCAGAGCGGCCAGCCAGGGGCTCTGGGAAGGCACCTTGGCCTTGACGCGGACGTTCTTGGCCAGCAGGCGGTCGGTCATATCGTAGTCGGGAGGGGCGACGGTCGTGAAGGGAGTGTTGTCCTTGGTCCTACCCTTGACGTTGCTCCCCTCAATCTCCACTTCTCGCACGTTGGCCTGCTCCACTTCTTCGATAAACTCCGAGAAGGTCCACTCCCTTTCCTCTTCGGAACCGCTGCGCTGGACGAATTGCCACAGCAGGACGCCCAGGACGACCAAGCCGATCCAGAATAGAAGTGTCTTTGCCATTGCAATCAGAGGCGGCTACAGGGTCGAGCAGGCGCTACCGAGGGTTCAGGTCGGACCTGGCGCCTGTCCCGGTTCGTTTGCCTCCAGACCTGCTGCGCCTCGCTCCGGGGAGCGTTCCAAGGTGTCGAACGGCGCCTTCTCGTTTGTCCGGAGCCGGGCCGATTCTCCACCGCCCGGCGCCCTCAGGGGGCAACCCCAACACCAACAAGATAGCATTTCGCCGTGTAATTTACGAATCAAATCTGTGGAAGAGGCTGGCGTAAAGGCAAAAGAATCTTTGACTAAGCGCGCATTGCCCCCGGAGGCAGGCCGGGATCAGGCAGGAGGCCTCCGACCATTCCCGGGCTCTGTGATCGACCGATGGCTCAGGGCGACGTGGTCGAATCAGAGCCGTCCTCAAGCGCCCGCTCCTCGATTACCACCTTGAGCGCGCCCTGTGAGGACCGGTGCCATTCGGCGCCGGCTGCCACTGGAAAACTTCCGGCGCAGACGATCTTTCCGCCGCAGGTCACGACCGGCCATCCGGCCCTGGCGCTCAATCCAATCCGCTTTCTCAGGAACAGTTCCTTGATTTTCCTGGGTCTCAGGGACCCGAGGGGCCGGTAGGCATCGCCGGTCTGCCAGGACCTGACCTCAAGCCCCCGAGCGACGGCCTGCGGCGAAAGGTGAATCTCCCAGCGGTCCAGCACCGGCAAGCCGCTGGATCCCTGGTTCAGGTAGGTTTCAAACTCCAGCCCGACCTGCCGGAGCCGGACTTGCCCCGGGATTTCGAGGGGGTAGCGGTAGGATTCGACAGACAGGGGAGCCGGCAGCTCCCGGAAGAGCAAGCGGTCGAATTCCCTGGCGGCTTCCATCCGGCCGATGCGAACGGACTTGCCGCTTTTGTGGTCCTGCAACAGTTCCAGGACCGCGTCCACCTGCTTCTTCAGGACCCGTTTCCCGGGGTCCAGGATGCCGAAGGCATGACGCACGAGTTGGCTTCTCAGCCCGGGAGGAAGCGTGTTCAACCAGCTCCGCCGCCAGCCGAGCCGGGCGCCTGCCGGGTCAGCGTGCCTGTCGGCCAGATCTCCGACCAGCCATTGCAGGCTTTCCGCGTCGCCGCGCAGATTCTCGGCCGTCCTCGCCAAGACCTCCACGATAGCGGGATTGAAGGATTTCTCCAGCCAGGGAATGAGCTCATGCCGCACCTTGTTGCGCGCGAACCGCAGGTCCCTGTTGGAGGAATCCTCGCGCCATCCCACCCCGCGGGACCGCAGATAGGTGCGCAGTTCCTCCCCTTCGATCGACAGCAGCGGCCTGATGAATCGGTCGGCGCGGGAAACGGGAATCGCCGCCAGGCCCAGGCTGCCGCTGCCCCTCAGCAGCCGCAGCAGGACCGTCTCCGCCTGGTCGTTGCGGGTGTGTGCCAAGGCGATCCGTTGCGCGCCCAGGGAATCGCCGATCCGTTGAAGGAACCGGTACCGCTGCTCCCGGGCCCTGGCTTCGGCGTTTCCTCCCTTGGGTCGCTCCCGGGGAGGCAGTTTTTCCACGACGCAGGGGAGATGATAGTCCGCGGCCAGGGAACGCACGAATTCGGCATCGGCTTCGGATTCCTCTTCCCGAAGTCCATGGTTCAGGTGAGCTACCGCCAGCTGCAGATCGAGTTGAGAGCGAATCTCCAGGAAGAGGCACAGGAGAGCCGTTGAGTCGGCTCCCCCGGAGAGAGCCAACAGCACTTTGTCGCCCGCAGTCACCAGTTTCCGGCTTCGGATCAGGCGCACGAAGTTCTGGAAGACCATGCTTCAACTTTCCCGGGTCAGATTCAGCAGTACGGTGGTGACCCACTCCGGGATGATCTCCGATTCTCCCCGCAGCGGGGCCAACTCTTCGGCTCCGGCCCGGCACCAGGATTCGACAAAAGGGTTCAGGACCTCCAGCAATTCCGCTTCGACGCCCGGAGAGTCCAGGCGCGCCCGGGCAACGGCCCTCAGTTCATCGGCCAGTTGCCGGGAATCTGTCCCGGGCGGTCCCAGATTCTTCAGTACACCCTGGAGCTGGTGGACGCCGATGGGCTCGGGCCTGAAGGGTTTTCCCAGGGCCTGATTGAGGGCTGCGGTGACAAAGAGAGTTCCGAAGCGCAACTCATCCGGATCCCGGTTCACCTGCCGGAGGCGCTCGGGCGTGAGCTCGGGGGCGGGACCGGCCATGAGGCTCCAGAAGGATTGCCCCAGGGCCTCGATCTCCTCCAGGCTCCGTCCGGCCGATTCGACATCGGCCAGACCGCGGAAGTTTCGGTAACCGGACCGTTGCGAGTCCTGCACTCCTTCGAAGAAGAGAGGCCGGTGGCGCCGCAACCCGTCCAGCAGTTCAGCCTGCGGCGATTCCAACAAGGTCCGCTGGGCTCCTTGCAGTCGGAGCCTCCCCCGATGAATGACCCTGTCGGCTTGGGTGCGCAGGTCAGCGAGCAGGCTGAACCCCGTCCGGAACAGTCCCAGCATGTCCTGCTGCTTCAGAGCTGACGCCGCCAGGGTGGCGCGCCCTTGAGTCAATCGCTCAAGGCCCAGGTTCAGCGTGTCCCTCATTTCTTCTAGGGCCGGCTTTACCTTCTCGAGGTCTCCGGTAGTCACCGAGTGAACCGAGAGAATCCGATTGGCCAGTGCGGCCAGTTGCTGGCTGATCAGCTCGGCCTGGCGAGTGTCCCGTATGGCCTCAAGGGCTCTCCAGAGATGTTCTCCCGGGGATAGCGAGGCCACCAGCAGGGCCGGTAGAGTCGACGAAACCCGATGGCCTGAATCCTCTTCTTGCAAAGCCCTTTGGAGCTGCGGAGCCGCGTTCGTGCCAACCTCTCCGTAGATGCTCAGGGCCTCGTAGTAATCGACGAAGCCGATCTCTTCCAGGCGGAGCCGCTTGTTCTGGTAGGCTTCCTCCTCCATGGAGACCCGGTTGTCCCAACGCACCCGATCGATCAGGTCGTACCCGAGAGAGGCATCCATTCGAAAGATGGCATCCAGCAGGAGGCGGGCCATGGTCGCCCCCCCGGCTTGGCCGGTGACCTCGATGCCGAACCGCTGATCAGGCGTCAGGATCATCGGTAGCTCCGGGTAAGGCTCGTCCGTTTCCAGAAAGTGAACGCGAACGTTGTTCCTCAGGAACAGCGCCAGCAGGTTGGCATCCACCGCCCTGGCGGCAGCTGCCGCCTCTTCGGGTCCGCATTGCATGTAGGCGGCCATCCATTCCATGAAGCTGGCCATGTGAAAGCTGTCCTTGCGCCAGCAGTCCAGGTCGATGAAGCCACGGCGCTGCCTGGAGGTCGACAGCAGGAGCAACTCCTGGCTGTCAGCCAGACCGACAGCCTTGATGGCCAGGAACAGATCCTGGTAGGGGGCGCTGCGCACTCTCTCGGCCGAGCCGGGCTCGGCCAAAAACGCATCCAGATCGGTCCGATTGCCGATCCGGAGCGATCCGGAAAGGAAATCGGAGAGGGTTTGCTTGGACCTTGAGTTCTCCAGATTCATGCCACTGTCTTCGGAATCCACGAAATCGGTTGGGAGGGAGTTGCTGTGCGGGCGAGTGTCCTGTCTCAGAAATAAGGTTACCATCTCCGATGGAGGTTCCATCGGGAAACGGTCGGTTGGAGAGGCCCGGTGGGTTTCAGCCAACGGGCAGTGTTGCGCTCCGAAATCCGGCCACCCTATTTCTGAGACGGGACACTAGCCCCGGCTGACGTTGATCTTCAGGGATTTGAGCTTGCGGTGAAGGTGGCTGCGCTCGATGCCGAGTGCTTCGGCCGTGCGCGAGATGTTCCCCCGGTTTTCCTCC
>JAPVWS010000449.1 GCA_027493295.1 Candidatus Versatilivorator vitaminiformans
TTTCGACCTGGTGACCCTGGCCCGCGACCAGGAGACCGATCGGCAGCGCTGGTCCCTGTCGCTCAAGTTCGTTTTCCTCCAGGAAGTTCCCCCTGCGCTGATCGTCTTCAACCCCATGGGGATCATGATCACCTATCTCCAGGCCGACCGGGCGCTGGTGACCGGCCAGAGGGACCCATGAAGTTTCCGCACCTGCAGGGCCGGGAACAACTGCTGAGGCCCCTTGGTTTCACCGGCCTCCAAGCCGAGTGGATCACCCTGGTCTGCCTCCACTCCGGACTCTTCACCCGCGACCAGGCCCAGGCTTTTTTGGAATCGAGCCGCACCAACGCGCAGCGCTTTTTTCACGCGCTTCTCGATGCTCGCATTGCCGGCCGGCCAGTGGCGGCAGCCACGGATATTGACGGCCGCTACATTTGCCGCATCTTCGGCAAGGCCATCTACCGAGAGCTCGGAATCACCAACGTCCGTCACCGCCGGGAATCTTCGATCGAAGTTGCCCGGCGACGCCTGCTGTCGCTCGACTTCGTGCTGGACCATCCGGACCTGGCCTGGCTGGCTACCGAGCAGGAGAAGGTCGCCTGCTTCGAGCAGCTCGGGATCGACCCGGCGCTGTTTCCAAAGCGAATCTATACCGGGCGCGCCAACGGCCGCGTCCGGTATTTCCACATCAAGATGCCCGTAGCTGTCGAGCAGGACCGGACGGTTTTCACCTACATCGACCCCGGCATGGGAACCCATACCGAGCTGCACTCCTGGGGAGCTGCCCACAGCCAACTTTGGGGCAAGCTCCAGGAGTCCGGCCGCCGCATCGAGCTGGTTGCGGTTGCCTGGGAACAGCACATACTGGACCGCGCCGAGCGGGTGCTCACATCCTGGCGCGGGCACGGCATCAGCGAGGCCGAACAGGAAGCCATCATGCTCCGCCAGGCCATCGCCGATACCGATTGGGAGGCCCTCGACCGCCATGGCGGCTGGGATGCCGTCGTTCAGAAAGTGATCCAATCCGAGCAGGAAACAGGCTCACCCGACAACCGTGGAATGATCGACGATTTCCGCCTCTGGCAGTCGAACCGATGCCATCAGACGGGTGTCACCCTTACAGACCAGAAGGGGGATATTTAGGGTGGACACGATCTTGACGCCCCCCACTTTAAGCGCCGCTCGTGCCTGCTCACATGGCGTCGCAGAGGTGGGCCGCCTGCAAAGGGGGGGGAGCCCACCCAGGTGGCCCACTTTTCCGGCACCCACAACGCCTTTCTCTCAGAGGGCGGAGCCCTCGCCGTTGTGGTTCGGCACTATCCCGAAAGGGCGCATCAGACGCGGGACAACACGGAATTCCCGCGTCCGCTGCGGAAAGGCGAAGCGAGGCTGCGCCTCGCGTGTCCCCCCCTCGCCCGGCGTAACGGCGCGCCGCACGAGAGGGGTGCTGGTGGTGAGAGCGACCCCCCCTTTTTTGGCGCTGATGCGCCACCGGGGGGGAGCAGGTGGCCCTGCGGGTGGCCCACCTGCTCCCCCCCGGCGCGGGGAGGTCGCTCTCACCACAGTGATCCCTGCGGGAAGGCCCAAATGAAGACTTGGAGCCAAGTCATTCTGGTTAACCTCGCCCTGACGGCCGTAGGCCTGCGCGTCTGGCTCGATCCCTGGCCCGCTGTCGGCGAGGTCGCCCTGCTCGACCTGGTGCGGGCCACCGATCCGGTGATGTACGCCGTCTTTGCAGGCGTCTATATCGCCACCCCCGGCCTCGCCGTTTTTATCGCCGGCCTGATGGTCCTTTCGGTCTGGCAGATCTGGGTCTCTCCCCGAATCTACGCGGACGCCCCCGGCGCCCTCGGGAGTCTTCCCCCTTGGCCCATCACCCCCAAGGACGAATCCTTGTCGCTTGTGATCGGAGAGGTTCACCATCCCATCGAGGCCCGCGAGGTTCCCCGGCCCGAGTGGCTCGTCATTCCGGAGCGCGGCCTTTACACCGGCGTTTCCATTTTCGGCGCTGTCGGCAGCGGCAAGACCAGTGCTTGCATGCACCCGTTCGCCGAGCAGATCCTGTCCTGGGCGGCCGACGATCCGCGCCGGCGCGCGGCCGCCCTGGTCCTGGAGGTGAAAGGCGACTTCTGCTACTCGATCAAGGAGATCCTCCACGCGGCCGGCCGCGAGGACGACTACATGGAAATCGGCCTTGGCGGCTCCTGGCAGTGGAACCCCCTGGACGATCCGGACTTCGACAGCTACTCCCTCGCCTACACGGTCTCCACCCTGCTCAATCAACTTTTCGGCAAGTCGAAAGAGCCGTTTTGGCAGCAGGCCTATACCAACCTGGTCCGCTGGACCATCGAGCTTCACCGCATCATGCCCGGAGGCTGGGTGACGCTGAGAGACATCTACCATTGCGCCATTGATCCGGATCTTCTCTCAAAGAAGATCGAGAAGGCCCGCGCCTATGCCGAGTCCGCTTGCCCGTCCGAGATCAGCATATCCAGCGCCGCTTACGCTCAACACGTAGCTGAATTAACCTCCCTGGATCCATGGCGGCCTTCGCCGGTCCGGGCCGCCGCTCCCTGGACCCAGGAGCTTCAGGACAAGCTCATGGAGCTTGGGGTTGATTGGGAGCTTGAACCCGGCCAAGGCCCCGGCCATGAGGTCAGCGACCGCGTTGATGCCGTCGAAACGTGGTACGTGAAGGACTGGCGCAACCTGGACGTGAAGCTCCGGACTTCCATTGTCGAAGGCATCAGCGTCTTCCTGTCCCTGTTCGACCAGCCCGACGTGGCCGACATCTTCTGTCCGCCGCGTCCTACCAACGGCCGTCCCGCCAACGGCCAGGCGGCGCTTCCGGAGGGGGAACCTCTCCCGCCCCCGCTTCCGAACCTGAAGCGCCGCCTCCCTCCAATGGCCGACCTGATCGAGGAAGGAAAGGTGCTGGCCTTGAACATGCCGGCCGGAACCAATCCGGCCCTTGCCCGCATTATCGGCGTCATGCTCAAGCAGGCCTGGCTCCAGGCCCTACTGCGAAGGCCGCCCCTAATGAAACTCCGGCCGAACCACTACTTTCGGCCGGCCGCCTTTATATGCGACGAGTACCAGGCTTTCGCCACGGTCGGGCAAGACGACCCCGCCGGTGATGAGCAGGCCTTTGCCCGCACGCGGCAGAGCCGCTGCATTCCCATCGTGGCCACACAGTCGATTTCCTCGCTGCGATCCGTGGTCCACGGCGGCGAGGCCTGGCGCACCTTGCTCCAGACCTTGCGGACCCGGATTTTCCTGTCGCTGAGCGACGAGGCCAGCGCCAAGATTGCCAGCGACATGTGCGGCCAGGTGCCCCGCATGAAACCGAACTACTCCATTAACGAGAGCATCGGCCGAGGCGGGGTCTCGCTGCTGACAGGCCGGCCCGGTGGAGGAGGCCAGACCCAGCTTGGCACGACCAAGAGCTTTCGGGAAAGCCGTGAAGCCGTCTTTCACCCCCGCGACTTCACATTGTTGTCGAACTACCAGGCGATCTGCCTGCCCTACGACGGCCGGCAGAGCGCCGCGCCGGTGCGGGTCTACCTGAAGCCCCATTACCTGCCCCGCGACCGCAGCTATTGGCGGCTGCGGGAAGAAGGACGGATATGAGCCACGCCAGCGGCATCGAGCACCTTCGCCCGTTTCTCCCCGGGCTGGAGTCCCTCTTGTCCGATCCGTCTATTTCGGAAGTGATGATCAACGGCCCCCACGCCGTCTGGATCGAGCGGGAGGGCCGCCTCATCACCTATCCGGCGCCGGATCTCGACGGGGAGGCCCTGATGCGCGCCGCCATCCAGATCTGCCGGCCCCTGTCGCTCGATCCGGCCAGGACGCCGACCATCGACGCACGGCTGGCCGACGGCTCCCGGGTGGCGGTCTGCGTCCCGCCTGCGTCACCCGAGGTAGCCATCACGGTCCGGCGGTTCGGCAACCGCAGCTTCTCGGCCGAGGACCTGGTCGAGATGGGATCGCTGCCGCCGGAGCTTCTGGAGGAGATCTGCAAGACCCTCCGGAGCCGTCACAACATCCTGGTGTCCGGAGGCACCGGTTCTGGCAAGACGACGCTGCTCAACGCCTTGATTGCGTTGCTTCCCAAGGGAGAGCGCATCGTCACCATCGAGGACACCCTGGAGCTTCGTGTCGATCACGGCAACGCCGTCCGCTTCGAGGCCGGAGGGGGGGAGGACTCTCCCGTCACGATCCGTGACCTCGTCAAGCACGCGCTCAGGCACCGGCCCGACCACATCGTTGTCGGGGAGGTCCGGGGAGCCGAGGCGGCCGACCTGCTCCAGGCCCTCAATACCGGCCACGGCGGCAGCCTCACCACCGTCCACGCCAACAACTGCGAGGGGGCCCTGCAACGGCTGGCGAGCTGCGCCATGATGGCCGAGGGCGGCCTGCCCTGGGAGGCCGTCTGCCGCAGCGTCGTCGATGGCATTTCCATGGTGGTTCACATGACGCGGCGGGAGGGGCGGCGCTTTGTCGAGGATGCCATCTCGGTCGGCAGCTACTCCCTCGACAAGAAGCGGTTTACCTGGAAGCCCATCGAGTTCGAGCTACTCTCCGGACGCAACCGCGGGCTCCCCCCCTGAGAGAATGCTGAAAGGCGTGTTGCCAAAACCTTCTCCATGGTGACTGATGCGAGACCAGACAGCCGTTCGGTTTCTCAACAGCATGTTTGACCGGGGCGACCGTGTGGCCATTCTTGCCATTTCCCGCGCAGGTCCCGACTCCCGAATCGAGCAACGCCTGAAGCCGGCCGGGACGGCGGCCGGCAGGACCCAGGCCTGGCTGCGCCACCTGAACGCCGAGCGCTACGACATCTATCTGGGCGTCAATCCCGTCCGCCAGGACTCCACCCGGCGCGAGAAGGAGGACATCGCCGACGTGCGCAGGCTCCAGGTGGACCTCGACGACAACGGTCCGGAGAATCTCAAGCGCCTGCTCGGAGACGCCGCCAGAGGCGTGATTCCCCAGCCGCGCCACCTGCTCCGCTCAAGCCGAGATCACTATCAGGTGCTATGGGACACAGCGCGCGGCCAGTGGAGCCCCGACCAGGCCGAGGCCACCATGCGCAGCCTCGCCGCCCGCTACGGCGGTGATCCCGCCTGCTCGGAAGTCGCCCGCGTCATGCGCTGGCCCGGTTACCGGAACCGGAAGGAAGGCCGCGCCGGCGAGGTCGTTCGCTGGATCGACCGGGGCGGAAAGCCTGTCTCGCCCGACGACTTCCGGGCCCTGCCCGCGCCCGAGATGCGCACGGCCAGGGACGGGCCCCTCGCGCCCGGCCACCGACGCCGGCCAGTGCGGGTGCGCCCCAACCGAATTAGCCAGTCGGAAAGGGATTGGGCCTGGGTCAAGGACCAGCTCAAGGCCGGGGCCGACCCCCTCCGGCTCCGCGAGGAACTCGCCCGGCGGCGGGCCGACAAGGCCAAGCCGGAGGCCTACGCCGCGCTCACCGTGGAGAAGGCGATGCGGGCCGTTGCCCATGAAAACCATCAGCACGAAAGGGAGATCACCCGATGATTACCGAAACCAGAACCGAACGGGGCAGGACCGTCTTGACGGTCGAGACCCAGGAGGAGTTCGACCAGGCCTTCGGCCGCATGCTGGACGACCACTCCATCGACATCGAAGCTCCCCCGGAGCTGCTCGAAAGGAACGGGATCTTCGATTCGGCCGAAGAACACGGCCTGCTGGACGAGACTGACTGAAGCCGCCGGTCCTACGAGCTCGCGCGGCCACTGCATCTTGCAGTCTTAGCTTTCACGCATTTGGAGCTGTCCAATGAAGGGCTACATCAGCGGCAAGCGCGAACGTAACGGCGATGTCACCATCCGCGTCGACGGCCGCCGGCTCGATCCCGCAGCCAGCCTGGCGCTGCGCAACCACAGCCCCACGGGCTTTGAGTGGGGCTACTCCGGATCCGGACCGGCGCAAACATCGCTGGCAATCCTGCTGGACCTGGGAGCCTCGAAAGAAGACGCTCAAAAGCATTACCAGGATTTCAAAAGCGACTTCATAGCCACCCAGCCGCGCCACGTCCTTCATATCCCGATGTCGCACGTTCGGGCTTGGGCGCAAGAACGAGGCCTGGCCATCCGCGTCCCCGGCCGGGCCGACGATACCCAAAGAAGGGAGCAGCACATGGCTGAACCGGACAAGCAGCAGGACCGCACCGAGCGCTATCACAAGGAATTCGCGGCACAGCTTATCGAACAGATCAAGAAAGGCACCGCGCCCTGGCAGAAGCCCTGGAAGGTCGGAGAGCGCATCGGGCCGCGCAACCTCGCCAGCGGCCGCCCCTACAGCGGCAGCAACACCCTCCGCCTCATGGCCGTGGCTGCCGATCGTGGCTATTCCGATTCACGCTGGGCCACCTACGCCCAGATCCAGGCGGCCGGCGACCGGGTCCGCAAGGGCGAGCGGGGAACCCACATCCTTTCCTTCAAGACCCATCGCCGCGTCGCCGTCACCGACGAGAAGGGCCAACCCGTCAAGGACAAGAACGGGGAGCAGGTCTACAGGCACGAGAAACTGGCCCGCCCTTTCACCCGCATCTACACCGTCTTCAATGTCGAGCAGGCGCGCAAGCTCAAGCCCGAGCCGAAGCCGGAGCCGGGCAAGGCCTGGGAGGCCCACAAACGGGCGGAAGCAGTCATCAAGGCCTCCGGCGTCCCCGTCAAGCACGTCCAGGGAGACCGCGCCTACTACTCGCTCGGCAGCGACCAGGTCGTCCTTCCCGAAAAGAGCCAGTTTCCGTCCGCCGACCACTACTACCAGACGGCGCTGCACGAGCTGGGCCACGCCAGCGGCCACCCTGACCGTCTCAACCGCGACACCCTCCAGCAAGGCCTCAACGACGGCTTCGCCTCCGAGTCCTACGCACGGGAGGAACTCCGGGCTGAAATCAGCGCCATGATGACCGGAGACCGGCTGGGCACCGGACACGACCCCAGCCGGGGAGCGGCCTACGTTTCA
>JAPVWS010000045.1 GCA_027493295.1 Candidatus Versatilivorator vitaminiformans
CCTTGTGCTGGCCTCAAGCACTCCCCCCTGGAGGGGGAGTCGGTGAGACAAGGGCTCCGCCCGCAGTCGAACCGGTGGGGGGGACGGAATCGGCGAGATTGCCGGTTAGGAGATCCAGCCCAAAGGTCGGGAAGGTGCTACTCCTGGTACTGCAGCAGGGAACGGACCTCGACGTCGGGCAGGCGGCCGCGGCCGTTGAGGAATTCCAGCTCCACCAGGAAGGCCGCGCCCACCACCTGGCCTCCCAACCGCCGGACCAGTCGGACCGTGGCGGCCGCGGTGCCCCCGGTGGCAAGCAGATCATCCACCAGCAGGACCCGCTGACCCTCCCGGATGGCATCCCGGTGGACCTCCAGGCTGTCCTGGCCATACTCCAGGTCGTAGGTTTCCACAATGGCTTCGGCAGGGAGCTTCCCCGGCTTTCGGACCGGCACGAACCCGGCCCCCAACCGACAGGCCACGATAGGCGCAAATATGAAGCCCCGGGACTCGACTCCCACCACCAGGTCGATGGCCTGGCCGTGGTAGAGATTTACCAGCTGCTCCGTCACATCGTTCAAGGCCCCATTCTGCTTGAGCAGGGTGGTGATGTCGTAAAACAGAATGCCCTTCTTGGGGAAATCGGGAACGTGACGGATCAGCGATTTGAAGTCATCCATGGGGGCGGTCTCCTTGACCCGCAGGGCTGAGAGTGAATGGCGCAGCAGACTATATCACGGTCGCCAGCCCTGTCGCAGGGGCTTCACCCCCGTCAATATTTGCCTTTGACAACCCTTTTTGCACTGTGGTACCTACCTGCCCACACGCGATCTGCGCCCCTGCCGGGCTTTTGAAGAGTTGCCGGCCCCAGCCCTCAATTCTCATCGTGTGGCCGTGAACAAGACCCCTTCGATCTCCGCAACCTTCCCCACTGGAGCACCCTGAACCATGATAGATGCGTCGTTTGACCTGAGTGGAAAAATCGCCATAGTCACCGGAGGCAACGGCGGCATCGGACTGGGGATCGTCCGGGGCCTCGCCGAAGCGGGGGCGGGAGTGGTCGTGGCCGCCAGAAACGAGGAAAAATCCAGGCGGGTGGTCCAGGAAATTCAAGAGGGAGCGGGAGAGGCGCTGGCGGTCAGCGTCGACGTCGGCGACGAGTCTTCGGTCGAGGCCTTGATGCAGTCCACCGTGGAACATTTCGGGCGCCTGGATATTCTGGTCAACAACGCCGGCATCAACATCCGCAAGACTCCCGAGAAACTGACCCTGCCCGAGTGGTCCGAGGTGCTCCAGGTCAACCTTACCGGAACCTTCCTCTGCTCCCAGGCGGCCTACCCAGCCATGAAGAGCGCCGGCGGTGGCAAGATCATCAACATCGGCTCGATGCTGTCCATCTTCGGAGCGTCCTTCAGCCCGGCCTATGGAGCCAGCAAGGGAGGGGTGGTGCAGCTCACCAAGTCGCTGGCCTCTGCCTGGGCGGCGGACGGCATTCAGGTCAACGCCATCCTTCCCGGCTTTATCGACACCGACCTCACCCGGCAGGGCCGCCGGGACGTTCCCACCCTGCATGAGCACGTCTTGAAGAGGACTCCGGCAGGCCGCTGGGGAACCCTGAAGGACTGCGCGGGAACGGCCGTCTTTCTGGCTTCTCCCGCCTCCGACTTCGTGACCGGCGCGGCCATTCCGGTCGATGGCGGCTTCTCGATGCAGGTTTGACGAACCGATTCCTTGCCGCCGCTTCTCGACGGAACAGCCCATTCCGATTCAGTTGTTCCTGGTGGCCCTTCGTCGTCCTTCGTGTAACTTCGTGGATAACTCTTTTTGCCTTTGCGGTCCGGCCCGCAAGTGATTCAGTTCACCGCGTCACCCGGATCTCGCGGGCTTCAATGACGGCGCCGGACTTGTCGTTCCAGTCGTGCCATTGGCTCTCCCACTTCTGAAGGACCTCTTCTCTGGACAGGCCTTCGATCACGATCCGGCGGGTCAATAGCAGGCAGGTGTCGGGACCGGTCGCCGCCAGCAGCGTATAGCCCACCGTGAGCGGGTCGGCAACCTTGACGGGCCTGCTCCAGGTGTGTCCCTTGTCGAAACTGGCCATGACGTAGTCCCCGGCGACCGCCGAGGGATCCTCGATGCCGACCAGCGACCGGTACCGCTGCCGGTAGTCCTTGAGGGCCCCGACATAGGCCCCGCCATCCACTTGGGACGGAATGGCCTTGAAGGGTCTCCACCCGAAGCTGCACACCAGGGCGCCATTGGGCAGAACCACCATCATGGGTGAGAGCCCCAGCGTCTTGAGGGGTTCCGGGGATCCCCAGCTCTTTCCTCCGTCCATGGAGCGCGCCTGGTACATGGGTGCGTAGCGCCCGGTCCTCATGACACTGAGAAGCTCGCCTCCGCCCAGATCCACCAGGGCCGGCTCGCAAAAGCTCTCCTGCCCGCTGACGCCGTCGTAGGCGACCGTGGAGCGATAGTGCCAACTCCGGCCGCGGTCGGTGGAAGCCATCAGAAAGGTGCGATACTTGAACCACTTCTCCCCCCTGGTCGGAATAAACCCGGGCATCGGCGCCGTGTCGCCCACGAAATTCCCGCCCTTGGCCGTCAGTAAAGTGCCGTCCTCCAGTTCCAGCATGGGCCCGCCAAATTTGAAGGTTGTGACGGGCTTTCCATCGTCGCCGTGCAGGTCGGTCCAGCGCTCTACCTTCACCGGCAGCTCCGTCCACCGATCCTCGGTCCAGGAAGAGGGGTCATCCAGTTCGGCCAGTTCCAGCCGACGGCCCACGAATCGTCCGCGTTCCTCGGCATGCCGGGTCAGGGGATCCAGCACGCAAAAGGATCCGTCCCTAAGCTGCAGCAGTTGGCGGCTGGGAAGCTCGGGCGCCTGGCGCCAGGTGCCGCCCCCGTCGCTGGACCAATGGGAGAAACCGGTGTCCCCCAGTACCAATGTTCCGTCCTGAAGAGACAACAGGGGTCCCACGCTCCAGTGCCCCTCGGCAGCAGCCCTGGGAACGATCCGGCTGGCCCCCACTTCCACCACCGGCTGGCTCCGGGGCGGAGACTTCGATCCCGAACAACCGCCGCAGGCCAGTAACAGGACCAGTACCAGACCCGGAACTCCTTTTCTCGCTTGCATGATTTCTCCTGATGATCGATTCTTGCAGGTACTTGACCACCCGAGAGAGGCCCCCGTTGCGGATCGCACCCGCCCAGACTGGAAGTTGGACCGCCGAATTATGCCGCATCCTCAGCGGGAAGCCAACCCGGACGGGAAATCCCGGAGAAGACCGGTCGTCTTTAAACCAACCATAGGAGGACTGTCATGCTGGCCTTCGATCGCCGCCACTTTCTGTCATCGCTGACCGGTGCGACCGGCACCCTGCTGGTGGGCCCTGGTCACGATCGGAATTTCGTTCATGCCGCGGGAACCGAACCGAAGCCCGAGATCCGCATCACCGACGTGAAGACCACAATGCTGGAGGTGGACTGGGGCTGGCGGCGGCGCTGGATGTTGATCCGCATCGATACCAACCAGGGAATCAGCGGCTACGGCGACACCTGGGCCAACGATGCCGCCCGAGCCCATGTGCTGGGTTACCGCCCGTTGCTTTTGGGCGAGGATCCCACCGACGTCGAGAGGCTGTTTCGACGGATGATGGGGCGGGCCTACAGCAATTTCGGCGCCGCCCATTTCGACGGCGGCGTGGCCGTCCATGCCGCCAGCGGCGTGGAAACCGCCCTCTGGGACATTGCCGGGAAAGCCTTGGGCGCCCCGGTATACAAGTTGCTGGGCGGAAGGCATTGGGACCGGGTGCGTCTCTATTGCTGCGTGGGAGACCTGCAGAATTATCTGGGCATGGCCGACGTCTATCGGGAGCTGGGCATCACCTGCCTGAAATTCGATGCCACCCCTCCCAAGGTGCTTGGGGTCCCGGGCGGCGTCATGGACCGTCACCTGACGCGCAAGGGCTTGAGCCGGCTGGTCCAACAGATCGAGGACATTCGGCGGGAAGTCGGCGAGGAGGTGGAGATCTCGGTCGAGGCACGCTGCGGAACCTTGTCCAACGCCATGCGCTACCTCAAGGCGGTGGAGCCCTTCGACCTCACCTGGGTGGAGGATCCCATCCCGGCCACCGACGTCGAGGCCTGGGCGACCCTGACGGCTTCCTCCCCTACGCCGACCCTGGTGGGGGAGGGGCTCCACCTGCGCCACGAGTTCCTGGAATTCTTCCGGCGGTCGGCCACCCGCATGGTGGCCCCCGACATCCAGGTCAGCGGCGGCATTGCCGAATCCAAGAAGATTGCGGACCTGGCCGACATCCACCACCTGCAGACCTGTCCTCACAACGCCTCCAGCCCCATAGGCATTGCTGCCGCCGTTCACTCCTGCGCCGCCATGCCCAACCTGCTGGCGCTGGAATTCCACGCCATGCCCGGTTGGGACCGCATCCTCAAGGGATACCGGCCCAAGATCAGCAACGGCTTTATCGATATTCCCGAGGGTCCGGGGCTGGGGGTGGAACTGGACGAAGATGAGACCCGGAAGTACCTGATGGAAGGGGAAACTTACTTCGGTACGTAATTGGGAAGGAATGCTCGGGGCTTGAGGATGGAGATCCTCGGGCCCCACGGCGGCCCGCCGCTATACTCCGGCAGGATGGCCCCCCGCCCTGCCCTGCAGATCATCGGTGGGTGAAACAGAAAAAAGGGTCATCCACAGGTTTTGTGGATGACCCTTTTGCTCTCTGGCGTCCTTCCGGAATCCGCGGTCGGCGCCGGTCAAATTGTCAAACCAGCTCGTGGACGGGCTCTCCCTGCTTGTCGCCGATGGAGTTGGCGATGTAGATGGGCCGGCGCCCCGGACCCAGGTAGGTCTTGGTGTAGTCGATGCCCAGGGCCTTGTAGACGGTGGCGAAGAGGTCTCCGATGGTGACCAGACGTTCCGCCACATAGGCGCCCCGCTCATCGCTGGCTCCCACCACCGTTCCTCCCTTGATGCCGCCGCCTCCCAGCACCAAGGACCAGCAGTGCCCCCAATGGTCTCGCCCCCGACCCGGATTGATGTTGGGGGTGCGGCCGAACTCGCCCATTACCAGGACGATGGTCGACTCGAACAGGCCTCGTTCCTTGAGGTCGACCAGCAGGGTGGAGAGGGCGCGATCCAGGGGAGGAACGAGTTCTTCCTTCACGTAGTAGTCGTTCCTGTAATGGGTGTCCCAATCGTGCTTGGCTTCCTTGTTCCAGCCGTCGATGGTCACAAATCGACATCCCGCTTCCACCAGCCGGCGGGCCAGCAGAGTCCCCTGTCCAAACCTTCCAGGGCCGTAGGCCTCCTTGATCTTTTCCGATTCCTGGGAGAGATCGAAGGCGTTGCGGACCGCCGGTGAGGTAATGAGGTTGAGCGCCCTCTCGTTGAAGGAGTCGACCTTGGTGAAGTTGGCGTGGTTCTCCATCCGCCGGTAGCGTTCGTCCACCAGCTTCAAGAAGGCGTGCCGGGCATGGAGGGCGTCCACCGAGACCTCATCGGGCAAGACAAGGTCGGTGACCTTGAAATCCTTGCTCCCCGGCTCCGGGATGATGAACGGTTCGTAGTGGGGCTCCACGAACCCGGCGCTGCGGCAGTTCAGACGTCCCCGTCCGGTGGTCACGTAGGCCGGAACGCTGGTGCGCGTGCCCAGTTCCTTGGCGACCACTGTGCCCACGCTGGGAAAGCGGGTGGTGGTGGTCGGCATATGCCCCGTCATGGCGTAGTAGGTGCCTTCGGAATGGGCGTTGGACTCGTTCTTCATCGAGCGGATGATCGACAGCTTGTCCATGTGTCGGGACACCCGGGGCAGCAGCTCCGAGATCTGAATTCCGGGCACGTTGGTGGAGATGGGCTTGAAGCCGCTGTTCCCCTTCACGTCCCAGGTATCCAGGTGGCTCTGCCCGCCGTGCATCCAGATGAGAATGCAGGACTGCGCCTTGGCCGGTTTGGCGGTGGGGGCGGCCATCAGGCTGGACAACTGGAAATACTCGCTCAGGCTGAGGCCCAGATAGCTCAAGGCGCCCACCCTCAGGAATTCCCGCCGTCCCAAAGGATGCGGCCAGGGTTCTTGGAGCCTTCCTTGCCTTTTCATCGGATTCTCCTGTTTTTGTCCGGCCAAGCCGGCACGCAAGCCTCAATGATTATGGACAAATTCCCGCGAACTGACAAGCGCCCAGGCCAGAGACTGCAACCCTTCCCGGCGCGACGGCTGCTCGCCCAGCTTGGCCTCGATCCCGGATAGCTCCCGGTCGGAGGGGAAGCGGGTCAAGGCCGAGAGGTAGAGTTCCTCGATAATCTGCCGGTCGCCGGCCCCCTGCTTCAACAGATGGTCCACCCGGCTGCCTTCCTGGGTCAGCCGAGTGGTGAAGGTCGGTCCCGACAGCCGGTGCAGGCTCTGCAGCAGGGTGAGCTGGGGCTTGTTCTCCGGCACGCCCCGGCGATCGTTGCGGTTGTAGACCTCGAAGAAGGGCGAAGGAACCATTCCCGGAATCAGGCTGATGGCCCGCGTGCCCGGAGGAGCACCGCTGGAGGCATCGGGTTCGTCGGAGACAATGAGCTCCGAATCCACCCCCGCGGCCCGAGAGATGGCATCCAGCAGCACCGGCGCTTCCAGCAGCCGGGGCAAGGCCCGGGAATAGTTGACCTTGTCGTCCCGGTTGGTCTCGTTGGCCTGCCCCGACAACTGATAGGTTCGAGAGCGCAGGAGGGTTCGCAACAGATCCTTCAGATCGTAGCCGTGATCCACGAAATTCCGGGACAGCTCCTTCAGCAGTTCGGGATGGGTCGGCGGGTTGGTGGCGCGGAAGTCATCCACCGGTTCCACCAGGCCCCTTCCGAAGAAGTGGCCCCAGACGCGATTGACGATGGCCTCGGCAAAGTAGGGGTTCTCCGGCGCGGTCATCCATTCGGCCAATTTCATGCGCAGGTCCCGCCGTTCGTTGTCGGGAAGAACGCTGCCGTCGGGGAAGCTGGGCCGGACCTGCTCCTTGGTCCTGGGATGGAGGATCCTGGCCGGACTTCGATCCTTGCGGCGGCCATGCCCCCCGATGTCGTCGATCACGAAATAGGGACCCCGTATCTTCTCGACCTCCATGATCTGGGTCATGTCGCCGAAGAAGGCCGCCAGCCCCCAGAACTGGTCCTGGCTCCAGTTCTCGAAGGGGTGGTTGTGGCACTGGGCGCACCCCAGCCTCCGTCCCAGGAACACCCGGATCTGCTCGGTGGCGATCTCGGGAACCGGGGTCAGGTCGCGGAAGGTCCAATAGGACCAGGCCGGACCGCTGAAGCCCTGGGCCGCCAGCCGCTCTCTCGCCATCCGGTCGTAGGGAGCGTTGCCGGCAATGTTCTTTCGAACCCAATCCTCGTAGATGAGCGCATGCTCCGCATTGAGCGTCGCCCCGGAATAGACTCTGAGCACCTCGCTGAAGAAATAGGTCCAGTAGTCGACGTACTCGGGGGAGTTCAGGAGCGTCTCGATCAGGGCATCCCGCTTGTCGGGATCCCGGCTCGACAGAAACTCGCGAACCCTTTCGGGCGGTGGCAGGGTTCCGGTCAGGTCCAGGCAGACGCGCCGCAGGAACTCGCTGTCGCTGGAGGTTTCGGAGGGAATGATGTTGAAGCGCTCCAGCTTTCCGAATACGTGCTCGTCGACGTAGTTCCTCTTCGCCACCTCGGGATAGCGAGGCAGGGGTTTGGCAATGACGCCGAACCGGGAACTGGTGGCCTGCCCGGCCGCTCGAATCATCACGGCGCTCTCACCGACCCCCATGGCCCTCACCACTCCCGACTCGTCCACCTCCACGATCTCGTGGTCGTTGGACTCGTAGAGCACCTGCTCGGAAACGTCTTCGCGGCGTCCGTTGGACATATGGGCGGTGACCAGCAGACGGTGGCGCCCCTTGCGGTCCAGGACCACCTCTCGGGGCAGGACCTCCAAACGCTCGATGCGAGCGATCTCTTCGCTGCCTTCCTCGCCGTAGGGCGCGCCATCCCGGATCCAGCGCAACAGAGTGCGATAACTGGAGGACTCCGGATTGAGCCGCTGGCCTCCTCCGTGGGGCACCGCCAGCGTGGGCTTCAGCAGCAGCAGCGACTGTTCGGGCTCCTTCAGATTGACCCGGGGAGTCTTCTCCCCGGCTGCCTCCGCCGACATCACCTGGTAGATCCCCCCTTCGGTGATCCAGCGGTAGTCCTCCTTGGGAAACAGCGCGTTCACCGACAGCTTCAAGCCTCCCTGTCCCTTGACGCCCCCGTGGCACTCGCTGTTGTTGCATCCCGTCTTGGTGAAGATGGCACCGATGTCCCGGGCAAAGCTGAAGGGCCGCTCCTCGGAGATCCCATCGATCACGACCCCGGTGCTGGCGGTCCGGTCCTGAAAGGCGGCCGTCAGCACGACCCTTCCGTTGGAACGGGCCACCACCTTGCCGTCCCCATCCACCTCGGCCACCTGCGGATCGGAGAGGTTGTAGCGACCCTGGTCGGTGACATCCCGCTCCAGGCCATCGGCGAACCGGGCCAGCAGCAGGAACTGCTGGGACGCCTCAGCCCCCCAGATCTGGGGATCGTCGGGAAGCAGGCGCAGCGACACCACCGGCTGCGATGCCGCGGGCGGCGTCACCGCCCCAGCTTCTTCGGCGATGGCCACGCCGGGCAGTGTCATAACCGCCAGCACCGATCCCGCCAGCAGGACGACTCCCGGGATCGGCAGCCGCCAGTGGCTGCGTCGACCCTCTACCTTACCCTTCGTCATGACCGCCTCCATTTCCCTTTCACCTTCACCAATCATCCCTGACTATTCCCCGACCGCCTCCCCGGGAACGGCTTTTGCCTCGGATCCTGCAACCACCATCACTGGAACCTCCGCCACCGGAATGGTTGGACCGGGCTTGCTCCCGATCAGGGGGCGGGCCGTGAGGCGGACCGACTCCGGCAGGGCCATCACCCGGGCGCTGTCGTCGGCGTGGATCACTATCACCGCCTGCAGCACGTCGGGAAGATAGTTGTACTTTCGAATGGTCTGGTAGCGCGGTTTCCCCTTGATCTTGAGGATGCCCGTGCCCGGCAGAGCCTGGACTCCAGGGGGAAGCCCCTCCGCCTGCAGGATCATCTCTCCGGTACCCCAGTCGAAGGCCCGCTCACCCAGAGAATCGGTGATCCTGGCGTCGATCTCCTCGACCCGTGCCGTGATGATCAAGGTCTTGGCCTCTCCCGCAGCCAGATTGATCCGCAACGGGTCGACCCGGCGGTCTTCCGTCCCCCGTTTCAGGGTCTCCACGGTGAATTGTCCCAGGTGAGGAATCTGGGGCCTGATCAGCAGACGGTAGCGGCATTCCGGGCTGCCGTTTCTGGAGGTCACGTCGCGAACCTCGACCGTGTACTCTCCTTCCTGGTCAAAGGTCTCGATCACCTTGGACTCAATGTCCTTGACCACCCACTGTCCCTCGCTCAGCGTCGAATTCACTTTGTGCAGGTTGGTCACCATGGACCGGCCTGCGGCGTCCCTGATCTCGAAGCGGGGAGTGAAATGGGGGGGACTCACCCCGGGAGTCTGGATCTCGAACGCCAGGCGCTGGGCCGATGACAACTTGAACCGGTAGGTGTCCACGTCTCCCGGCCGGTCGATGGACCCCTGAATCAGGCCGGGCAGGGCCACCTCGGTGGCTCGGCCCGATTCATCGTTGGGTTCTTTTTCCGTCCAGTGGGTTACCCGGTTGGGTATGGGAGCCGGGCGCTTCCCCTGCTGGTTGTCGTAGGCGGTCTCCGGATCGGGGCGGCCGGAGGCGGGCTGTCCTTCGGCCTCCGGGTCGGTGGGGCGATTGGAGGTCACCGTCCGTGCCCAGAGAGCTTCCAGGCGGTCGGCGCCGATCCTGCGGGTGAAGGATCGCCCCCACTCCGAGTCCTTGAGGCGGCTCTGGTAGTCTGCTCCTGCCGGGGCCATTCTGAGCTGGTAGGCGTACTCCGGTTTCCCCTGGAATCGCTCCGAAGCCACTTCCACCAGGTAGCGGCCGGCCTTGCCGAAGCGATACTTCAATCCCGAGTTGACCGGCGTGGTGCCGATGGGCGGTCCCGCTTCGCCCGGGCTCAAATTGATTTCTCCATGGACTTCACTGTGAAAGGCCAACTGGGTGAGCTTACGGGATCCCAGCCAACTGCCCGCAGTCTCATAGATCCGCAGTTGGGGGCGAAAGCCCTTGGTCAGGGTCTCGTGGCTGAAAATCACCTCGAACGCGACTTCCTGCCCCTTGGAGGCTTCCAGGCTGTAGTAGTCCAGTTCCCCTTGCCTTGAGATGGTGCCGTTGACCACCACCGGCACGGCGACCGGCTGTGCCGTGGCAGGTTCCTGGTGGGGCCGGGACGACTCGGCAATGACGGGGTCCTGGTGGATTTGCAGGTAGAGCCGGTTGGAGACCCCTCCCGCGGCCACCAGTCTCAGCGGGTGCGGACCCGGGGTGACATTGGAAGCAATTTCGATCTGAAGTCTGACCCGGTACTCACCGTCATCCTTCTTTGACTTGGCCTTTTCGTCGCCTTCCGTGTCGGGGGCGGCCACGGGCTCCACCGATTTCACCCGAACGTCAAAGGCATCGTGGTCCATCCAGGCGGCGTGGGCGCCGGCCAGGAACTTGCCTCGAACTTCGACCTCCAGGCTTGAGCCGACCCTGCCGCCAAGGGGAGCCAGCGTGTGCAGCTCGGGCTCGGAGTAGGACGGTTTGGGCCGGTCGGCGCCGGCCGCCAATCCCGCCGCCAGACTCAGCAGGAACAATCCGACCATGAAACGGTTGAATCTGTGGAACGCCATGCTCTGCTCCTCGGCTTTAGCGGCCCTTCCGCAAAGAATTCTCGACTCGAGAAAGAACTTTGCCGGCAAGGCCCTGGGCCAACCTGTACCTGTTGCGGACACACTCCTTCGTGGGAAGCTTAACTCTATAGATCTCATGGGGATTTGTCAACGAATGGAGCGCCGTCCCTCCAGCCACCGCTGCAGCGGCAGGCCCATGGCGGCGGTCAACACGCACAGGGCCGTATAGAATGCGCTCGGAATGGCAGCCGCCTGTCCCAGGTGAGCCATGGCCAGCACGGAACCCAGCCCGGCATTTTGCATGCCCACCTCGATCACCAGGGTCCTGCGCTGAGCCGGGGGCCAGCCCAGCAGCCCGCCGGCCAGGTAGGCCACGCCATAGGCGCTCAGGTTCAGCGTCACCAGGGCCGCCATCAGGAAGGGGCCGGTCTCGGCCAGCCTTTCCCGATTGGCGGCCACCACCACCATGATGATCAAGACGATGGCGATCGAGGCCGCCAGTGCGGCCATCCGGTCCCACCACGGCGGGAATTTCGGAAGGTACGTTCGCAGCAGGATCCCGGCGGCTGCCGGCAGCAGCACCATCCAAACCGCGCTCACGGCCAGGGAGGCTGCCGGAACCT
>JAPVWS010000450.1 GCA_027493295.1 Candidatus Versatilivorator vitaminiformans
TCCGCTCTCACAGGCAATCACCTGCTGGGTCTGCAGCGCCAGCCCCGCGGCTTCCTCGGTGGGCAGCGACAGGGCTTCGTCCCGAGAGTTGGTGTGGAGCGACTGGGTCCCTCCCAGCACGGCAGCCAAAGCCTGCAGGGTGACCCGTACCGTGTTCACCGCCGGCTGTTGAGCGGTCAGGGTGCTTCCCGCCGTCTGTGCGTGGAAGCGCAACATCCAGGACCTGGGATTGCGGGCTCCGAAACGCTCCTTCATGATTCCGGACCACAAGCGCCGAGCCGCCCTGAACTTGGCCACTTCCTCCAGGAAGTGGTTGTGGACGTTGAAGAAGAAGGAAATTCTGGGGGCGAAGGCATCGATGGCCAGGCCCGACTTCAGACAGGCCTCGACGTAGGCGATGGCGTTCCCCAGGGTGAACGCCAGTTCCTGGACGGCCGAAGACCCTGCCTCGCGGATGTGGTAGCCGCTCACCGAGATCGGATTCCATTGAGGAAGGTTCCGGCTGCAGTAGCCGATCAGGTCGGTGACCAGCCGCATGGAAGCCGCGGGGGGATAGATGTAGGTTCCGCGGGCGATGTACTCCTTCAGGATGTCATTTTGAATGGTGCCCGATAGCCGCTCCTGAGGGATCTGTCGGCTCCGCGCCAGGGCAACCAGCAGGGCCAGCAGCACGGGGGCGGTGGCATTGATCGTCATCGAGATCGAGACCCGATCGAGCGGGATCCCCCGGAAGAGCTCTTCCATGTCCTGCAGGCTGTCGATGGCCACGCCGGTGCGGCCGACCTCGCCGGCCGCCATGACGGCATCGGAGTCCATTCCCATCTGGGTGGGCAGATCGAAGGCCACCGAGAGTCCGGTCTGGCCCAGTCCCAGCAGGTACTTGTAGCGGGCGTTGGACTCCCGGGCCGACCCGAATCCGGCGTACTGCCTCATGGTCCACGGACGGTCCCGGTACATGCCGGGCCTGACTCCTCGGGTGAAGGGATAGCTTCCGGGATCTCCCAGGTCCCGCCGGTAGTCGAAGTCTTCGAGATCCCGTTGACCGAAGAAGGGATCCAAGCGGATTCCGGAGGATGTCTCGAATTTGCGGTTGGATGACATCAGGCTGACTGACGCGGCCTGGAAAGGAGGTGGCCGGCAAGCACCGGGAAGAGGGAAACCGGCCTGAGCCTCATTTCATCGACCGGACCCGGATAAAGGAGTGAACGGCGAAACCCAGCATCAGCAGGCCGAAAAGGGCGAAGGAGCCGACCATGAAGTAGTCCTTGAACTCGAATACCTCTCTCTCCGTGACAAACTGGTATCCCCTGAGCAGCAGGAATCCGCCGAAAACGGCGAACAAAAATCCGGTCACCTCCAGGAAGAGCTTGTGGATGCTCCTGCCGACCTCCCCAAAGGCCGATTTCACCCGCTCCAGCCAGCTCCCGGCCATGCCGTTTTCCCTCGTTCGAAATGGGCTTCATCATAGCACAGGGCCAGAGACGGGATTGGGGGGGCTCAGTCCAGCGTCCCTGGGGAAAGTACCGGCCACAAAGGGACATGAAGCGCGCGAAATCACACCGAGGTCACGAAATCGGTTCCCGGCGTCAAGCACGAGGAGATTATTTGTCAACATCGATGCACAGGATCATTTCTTAGAAGTTGATCGTCCGCTATTCCTGGGCATGCGCGAATCCATAACGGATCATTGCCCCCGTAGCTTTTCGTGCAGCAGCTTCCCGTCCTGGTTATCCTGTCCATCCTGTGCATCCATGTTTTTTGGTTTTTTATCTACATGGATGAACAGGATATACAGGATTCTTGTCCCGAGCCGCCTTGCCCCGAAGTCAGACCTCAAGCGAATTATGAGGCTGTGCTGGACTTCATTTGCAGCAGCGTCTCGTCCTGTTAATCCTGTGCATCCTGTGCATCGATGTTCAATCAATGGTCCTTCTCGATTGTCCTGCACCGTCGCGGGTGCCCGCTGTGCCCTACGCCCGATTCCCGGTCAACTCCGCGTGCAACAGCTTCTCTTCCTGTTTTTCCTGCTTCATCCTGTCAATCCTTGTTTTTTTGATTAACATCGATGCACAGGATGCACAGGATTTTTTTCAGGGGTCAGTTGCCCAATATTCGTCGGCATCCGCAAATCCCTAACGGCTCATCTCCTCCGTCAGCATCCAGCGCAGCAACGTCTCGTCCTGGCTATCCTGTCCATCCCTTTCGTGGGTCTTCGTGGTCCCCCGTGGATAAATCCTCGTATTGATTCGTGGATCTTCCGAGCGCCTCAGGCGCCGGCCTACGGCGCCCCGGCCCCTGCCTTGACACCCCTGCGGGTTGGAAGTAACATCGCGCACGGACAGGGGTTCCGGGAAGGCGCCCAGGAAAACAATTTCATCAGCGCCCGGCATGCAGGCAAACGGCAGGCCAGGTGGGGACGGGTGGAGCCAATGGACGAGCAGCTAAAGCGGATGATGAAGGAGTTGGGAGAAGCCATCAACGATACCCTGTCGAGCTCGGAATCGATCAGCGGCGCCATCGCCACCATCCGCAACTCCGGCTACGATGTCTTCCTGGTGCTGGAGGCCACCATAGGCTTCAACAAGAGGAGCGAGGAATCCGCCGAGGAGCCGGTCCTCACCGAAAGCGACGAGGTCGAAGCCAGGCTCGATATCACCTCCCAGGACATCAAGTTCCTGAAATCACTCAAGATCAGCGTCGAAGAACCGGAATCCCAGTAGGTATAGTGTCCTGTCACAGAACACCAACGGCTTCCCGCGCCGCAGAGTGGAAGCCCGGTGGCTCGGAACAGGCGGAGGCCTTCCATGCGGATCAAGCAATCGGTCTGCTTCCCTATGGTCAAGCCGCCCAGCCTCTCCCTGGATACCCTGTGCGAAGCCGCGGCCGGGATCGGCTACCCGGCGGTGGAGCTGTGGTACCGGGACCAGGATTTCGAGGAAACGGTGGATACCGCCCGCCGCCACAAACTGGAGGTGGCCTCGATGTCGGGTCACCGCAGCCTGGAGGACGGTCTCAACCACCCCGACAACCACGACCAGATCGAGCAGGAGCTCAGGGACTCCATCCGGCTGGCAGCCAGGCATCGGATTCCCGGGCTGATCTGCTTTTCCGGGAACCGCCATCCGGAGCGCAGCGACTTCGAAGGCATCCTCGCCTGTGCCCGGGGATTGAAGCGAGTGGCGCCCTACGCCGAAGAAAAAGGGGTCAACCTGAACCTGGAGCTGTTGAACTCCAAGATCGACCACCCCGGTTACCAGTGCGACCGCCCGGACTGGGGTATCGCCGTCTGTGAAATGGTCTCCAGCCCCCGGGTGAAATTGCTGTTCGACATCTACCACATGCAGATCATGCAGGGCGACGTGATCCGAACTCTGCGCGAGATGATCGGTTACGTCGGCCACATCCACACCGCCGGCAATCCGGGGCGCAACCAAATCGACGACACCCAGGAACTCAACTACATCGGGATTTGCCGAGCCATTGCGGCAACCTCCTACGACGGATACGTGGGTCACGAATTCCTCCCTGTCGGCGATCCCATTGAAGCCCTCCGCCAGGCCTTCAGGACCTGCGACCAGGGCTGAACCAACCGCCGGCCGGCCCGATAGGAAACATGGCGCGCCCTCTCCTGGTCATTGCGATCACCGGCAGCCTGCTGCTGGCGGCCTGTTCCCCGGCAGAGAACGGCAAGGTCTCCCTGATCGTCTATTCCCCCCACGGCAAGGAACTGCTGTCGGACCACGAAATCCGATTCGAGGCCCGCTACCCTCGAGTCGACGTCAAGTGGCTCGACATGGGAAGCCAGGACGTCCTGGACCGGCTGCGCTCGGAAAAGAACAATCCACAGGCGGATATCTGGTGGGGGGCGCCTTCCGACCTCTTCGAACAGGCCGGCGAGGAAGGGCTGCTGCTGCCCTACCGGCCCACCTGGTCCGAGGCCGTCGCTCCCGAGGCCCGCGGTTCCGCGGATTTCTGGTATGGGACCTACAGGACCCCTGAAGTCATCGCCTACAACAACGCCCTGCTGAAGCCGGACGAAGCCCCCGAGGAGTGGGATGACCTGTTGGACCCCAAGTGGAAGGAGAAGATCATCCTCAGGGACCCCCTGGCCTCAGGAACCATGCGGACCATCTTCTGCGCCATGATCCTGAGGGAGCTGAACAAAACCGGATCGCCGGCGGGCGGCTACCGCTGGCTAGGGGCGCTGGACGCCAACACCAAGGACTATGTCCCCAACCTGACCATCCTGAGCCAGAAGCTTGCCCGCCGCGAGGGCTGGGTCACCCTCTGGAACATGCCCGACATCGAGCTGCAACGAGCCCGATACGACTACCCGCTGGCCTATGTGCTGCCCGCCAGCGGCGTACCCGTGGTCATGGACGGCATTGCCCTGGTGGCCAAGTCCGAGCCGCGACCTGCCGCCCGCGAGTACTACGAGTTCGTCACCTCCCGGCCAAGCCTGGTCCGAGCGGCCCGGGAGTTCTTCCGCATCCCCGCGCGAAACGATATCCCCGCATCCGAGCTGCCCTCCTGGATCGGTCGGACCCCGATCCCGGTCATGCCCCTGGACAGGGATCTCCTGCGCAAGCATTCGCGGGAGTGGATGCGCTATTGGGACGAACACATACGACACAAGGGTAACGGCGGCCCGGCGGCGGGCACCTCCCCAGGCAGCGATTGAGGAGGCAGGGACCGGCCCAAAGCAGCGAGTCCAATCGATGGCACACCTGGAACTGCAGGATCTGACCCAGCGCTTCGAGGGGCTCACCGCACTCGACCGGCTCAGCCTGGAGGTCACCCCCGGGGAGATCCTGACCCTGCTGGGCCCCAGTGGTTGCGGCAAAACCACCACCATTCGCCTCATTGCCGGATTCCTGAAGCCCACCAAGGGCAAAATCCTGGTCAACGGCCGGGATATCGCCCCCATTCCCCCCGAGAAGCGCAACATGGGGATGGTGTTTCAATCCTACGCCCTCTTTCCGCACCTCAACGTCTTCGAGAACGTCGCCTTCGGACTCAGGGCACGAGGCATTGCAGGCAAGGCAGCAAGAAGCAAGGTGGAACGGGCGCTCGATCTGGTGGAACTGTCCCCGCATCGAAAGCGTCCGGTCTTCGAGCTCAGCGGCGGCGAGCAACAGCGGGTGGCCGTGGCCCGCGCTGTCGCCATCGAGCCGCAAATCCTGCTTCTGGACGAACCGCTGAGCAACCTGGACGCCAGCCTGCGGGAGCAGACACGCGCCCAGCTCGACCGACTCATCCGCACCCTCGGCATAACGGCCATCTTCGTCACCCACGACCAGGAAGAGGCTTTCGCTCTTTCCGATCGCATTGCGCTGCTGTGGGACGGGGCGCTGCAACAGGTGGGCACCTCCGACCAACTCTACTTTCGACCGGCCAACGAAAGGGTGGCGCGCTTTGTCGGCAAATCCAATTTGTGGGATGTGACCTTTAGGGAATACAGCGAGAACCGCGGGATCTTTTCCCTGCCCTCGGGAGCCGTGCTGCGGCTTCCCCGCTCCGCGAGAGACGGGGAGCTGCGCCGGGGCGCCCGCCTGCGCATGCTGCTGCGTCCGGAAAACGTGACTTTCGTTCCAACGGCCGATTCCCTGGCCCTGGGACCGGCTCGAGTCCGCTCCCGGCGCTTCGCCGGAGCCAGCACGGAATATCTCCTGGAGGGAGGGGGGCTGCGAGTGCTGGCCAGCCGGACCAACTCGCCGGCGACCGCGGGATACCAGGTCGGCGACGAGATCGAGCTCTTCTGTTCTTCCCGGGCGGTGTACTTGCTGCCGGGGGGTGAAGTTTGAAGTTTGAAGGAGGAAGTTTGGAGTTTGAAGTGGGAAGTTTGGAGTGTGGGGAGTGGTCAGGCTAGGGTTTCGCTAACGAGAAGCGCGGCAGTGGGCGCGCTCGTCAGTTTTGGACGGGTATTGCGTTTCGGAAGGGTGCACCGAAATCGCCGCGTTTGCGGCTGCGGGTGGTGCGGGGG
>JAPVWS010000451.1 GCA_027493295.1 Candidatus Versatilivorator vitaminiformans
GCGGTGCCGCGCATGCCGCCGAAGAAGACGTAGCTCATCACCACCAGCGCCACCAGGCTGCCCCCCATCCAGTAGGGGACCCAGCCCCCGCTGATCGCATGCAGGATGGTCCCGCCTCCCTTGACCGCGATGATGATGTAGGGGACCAGGAAGAGCGCTTGCAGGGCAAAGATGACCGTTCCGATGTGGCTGCACTCCCAGCGGTCCCGAAACATATGGACGGGGGTCATGAAGCCGTGTTTCTTGCCCAGCGCCCAGGTTCGGGTGCCGATCAGCAGGAGGGTCAGGGGAATGATGAGCGCCGAGGAGGAGCCCATCAGGCCATAAGTGACGATCCCGTTGTTGAAGGCGTGCCCAGAGGCCCCCAGGATGGTGAAGGCGGTCATGTTGGTCCCGAACAGCGAGAAGAGAAAGACGAAGGGACCCAGGGAACGGCCGGCCAGAAAGTAGTCTTCAGCCGCGTGCCTGGAGGCTGCGCGGCGAAAGGCGAAAATTCCGATGTAGAGAACCAGGGCCAGATAGACCAGCACTACCAGGGTGGGGATCATGATGGGGTCGGTTTCTCGGAACTGGTGGAGGAAGTGCGCTCGGTGCGATCGGAGTCCTCCTCCAGGTGACCGGGCCAACAGTGCCGGACCAGAAGCCACATGAGGCCGGCCACTGCAAGGGAATAGAGCGCATGGTAAGAGAGGCCTATGGGAATAAAGCCCAGGATCAGCGGATCGGCCTGGCGCCAGAACCAGAAATCCTGGTGGAGGCCATAGAAGACCAGGACGACAAGGGCCAGGATGAATGGGATCTTCCTTTTCAATTTCGATCTGAGCTCAAATTGACCAATCCCGCCGGGGCCGGATCACCCGGGAGCGCGGGCGTCTCGCCCGCATACGCAAGCCGCTCATTGTAGCATCCGGTTGGCAACGGGGCAGGGCCGAGTTCATGGCGGTGGAAAAGCTCGGCGTCCCGGGTCGCCGCCTCACTTGCCGAAATCCAGGGTCGTCTTCGAAGCGAACCGGCGATAGTTCATCCACTTGTTTTCGCTTTGGTTGATCCAGCCGCGTCTTCCCACCAGAACGTCCCTGGATCTGAGCGGCAGCCAGTGAGTGTTCCCTTCGATGTCCACGGGGCCGTAGTCGATCCGAAAGCGTGCCTGCCGGACCGGAAAATCGGCCGGGACGCCAAAGATCCGCTTACCCACGATGCGCAGCACCACCGCAGAATCCTTGGCGATGTGGATGTGTCCTTCATAGCCGACCCGGACGAAATTCTGCAGGGTGCCGTCATACAGGACGCCCTTATACAACGGGTAGCCGGACGGATGGCTGACGGCAAACACAACCGCCGGCTGCCCGTCGATCAGGATGTCTCCCTCGTGGAGAAACCGCGCGGGCGAACCTGGCTGGAAGAGAGCCTGCAATGTACTGCCGAACTCTCCTATGCCGCTGATTTCTCGAACGTGTCTTTGGGAGGGTTTCCCATCCACGGTGAGAGTCATATAGGATCCGCCCCTTTCTCCAACAGCAGTCTGGAGATTTCAAGGTGGCCTTGGCGGGCAGCGAGATGCAGGGGGGTGAGTTTGTCCGGGTTCTTGCGGTTAAGATCGACTCCCTTGTCGAGTTCAACACGCACCGATGCTGCGTCTCCCTCCGAGACGGCCCGGTGCAGCCGATCGGAAGGCGGGTCCGATGCGGCCGCGGCAAGAGAGAGAGAAATGAGGATGTTGAAAATGCCACTCATAGACCCGACCTTGCAAGTTGCTAAGGATAGATGCTGTCTCAGAATATCGCAAAGTTGCTCCGTCAAGGAGCCTCGTCGGTTCTCACTGGAGCCTCTCAGGAGGCATTGTGTATGATTTTGTCATGCAGGAAACCAAGGGGAATCGACTATGCCAGCGAATCAACTCGTTCAAGCGCGCATTGACGGAGCCATCAAGGAAGAGGCAGCCGCGGTGCTGGCTGCAATGGGCCTGACCGTGTCCGATGCCGTACGGTTGTTGCTGACCAGGATTGCGCGGGAAAAGGCACTGCCGTTTGCACCGCTGACTCCAAACACTGTCACCATCGAGGCAATGAAGGAGGCCCGCAAGGGTGGCATGTCTCAATTCGACAGCGTGGGTGCGCTCATGGACGATCTGAATGCGAATGATTGAGCGCACCAGTCAGTTCAAACGGGATTACAGGCGTGAGTTGAAGGCCCGACACCGGACGTCGCTGGATGCCGTCTTGGTTCCCGTCCTGGTCGGGTTGGCAAATGACCAGTCGCTGGATTCTCGATACCACGACCATATGTCACAAGAGGTTGGAAGGGAATCGGACATCGATTCCCGCCAGGCAAACCGCCCCAACACCTTCATTGCTAATGGATTAGCGAACCGCCGATCCAATTTACTCCAGCCATTCAAGAGCGTCGCCTAGTTGCCCCATGCTTACGTGTGCACCCTGAACGGGTAGTCTTCGTAAATCAAGCCGAAGACCTTCCCGCATCACAGCCCTCCGGGCGTGGCGGCGGAGTCGTTCCGAACTTGATTCCTCAAACAGTGGAGGGGCTGGCGCTTCTTCCGAAGCATTCGTGTCTGAACTCTCCTCCTTGTCTGTGGGTTTCGGCATCCTGGCGCCGGGCGAATCGGGCACGATTTTGATGAGGGTGACGTCCTTGGGACGAAGAGCCCGGTTCACCAATATGGCAACTGCCGTGGAGATGGCTATACTCGCCGCGTAGCTGCCATAGTACTTGTCGCCGGGTTCACCGGCTTCGGTTCCGGCAATTGCGACCATGCTCCCCATCATGGTTCCGACGAACGATCCCACGGTCGCGGCGACCCGTATCCCTTTATTCTCCTTGAGCCCTCGGACCTCGATTCGAGAGACGGCTTCGATGGGGATCCGAATCTCGCCCTTGGGGTAATCGGTTGGACTGCTGCTGTTTTTGACGTTGAAGACAAGCGAAGCAGCGTCCACGCTTCTGATTCGTCCCTCTACCCGCGCGTCTTCTGCGATTTGAAGTGTGACCAATTTGGCGCCGATCAAGTCTTTCAGCTCGCCCGACCGGACTTCCAGAGGCTTTTCCTGATCCGATCCTGGCAAATTGCTGCTTAGCACCAGAAAGACGACCAAGGAACCAATGGCTCGACGTAAAGTTGTCACAGGACCCTCCGGTAATTCATCCTCTCGATTGCCTGAACGTCCCCAAATCACTGCGCCCAGTCGGTCAGGCTAGCATTTCCCGACTCTCAACATATCAGAACCATGGCTCGAGTGGAAAAGCGTGGATGCTTCCGGACGTGAGACTGCTACAGCACAAGTACAGAGCACAAACCGCCAAGGGACTTGCGGCCTGAATGCCGAATGTAGGAAGATCACCGGGCGATTTGCGATTTTCAATCGGTGGGCGGTCGGCTGATCACAATTGTTCCGGTGTTGCTGGTGTCATTGCTATAGCCCGGGAAGCAAGTCCAGACGAGAAATTCTTCATGAGGCAAGAAACCAAACGATGGCTGTCGGGCGGTTTGCTGGTGGCTCTGGGTCTGGGAGCCGTGGCCTGCCAACAGGGTGAAGGGCACCGTTTCCTCAGTCTGGGGACGGCTCCGGTGGGGGGCACCTTTCCGGTAGTAGGCGGGGCCATTGCCGAAGTGCTTAACCTGCACCGGGGTTCCCACAATTGGAAAGTGCAGATCAAGGGAAGTAAGGGCAGCCAGGAAAATATCCGCCGTCTGGCCAGCGGCCAGTTCGAGCTGGGAATGAGCAACTCGGCCATAAGCTACTTTGCCAGCCAGGGCAGTTCGAGCTGGCAGACGGAAGGCAGCTATGACGTGCAGGCCGTTTGCACACTGGCCCCCCTGGTGGCCATGTTTGTCACCAAGCGGGATTCCGGCATTCGCGCCATAGGCGATCTGAAGGGAAGGCGGGTGGTGATCGGGCCGGCCGGAGCGGGATTCGAGATGTTCGTGATGCCAATCCTGGAAGCTCACGGCGTAGCCGCAGACTCTTTCAGCGCCATCTATGCGCCGCAGGGCGTGGCCGTCGAAATGCTTGGCGACGGGGCTGTCGATGCGGCCTTTCTGGGCGGGGCCCTGCCTGCCCAGTCGATCATCCAGGCTTCCGGATCGTTCCAGGTCTACGTGATTCCCTTCGATCCCAGGGTCCGGGGCCAGTTGATCCGGGACTATGCCTTCTTCAAGCCCATTCCCCACGCCCTGGTCAAGTCGAGGTATCCGAAGATATTGCGCTATGAGCTGGAGGACCGCATCGCTCAAATGAGCCGAGAGGAAGCCCTGTCCTTCATCCTGGACCAGGGACTGAGGGTGCCGGGAGCGGAATCGATGGAACTTGACGCGCTGCGCAAGGCCCTCGTCGGAGCCCGTTTCGGTTGGCTGAACGTGGGCTCGATGCAAGTGGTGACTCATAAAAGCACCGACAAGCAGTTGATTCGAAAACTCTTGGAAGTCTTGTGGGAGCAGCGGGAGGAGTTGGCCCGCAGGCATCCGGCCCTGGGATTTCTTCAACTCAGGTCGGTGCCGCTTCCCGGCGGACAGAAACGGCTGATTCAGGGCGCCGTCCTCTATACCGGGATCCCGTTTCATCCCGGAGCCGTAGAGTTCTATGAGAGTCACCCGGAGATCGGCTTCCGGCCCAACCCCGCCAACCGGGTCCCACGGCCGCCCCAGCCGGCGTCCGACTGAAGGTTGCCGGGCCTGACCGGCCCATGATCCGCTGTGCCCGGCGTACGGGCCGTTCTCGACCCGGTTCCGCACTAGAAAGGTTGGCTCATGTTCGAGCCCGTTAGCAAGCGGCTGATTCCCCTCCTGAGTGCGGTCCTGTGCCTCTACACGCTGACCGAGGTCAACTTTCCCCGGCTGCGTCCGCAGTCCCAGTTGGCCCTGTTCGTCATGCTGGGGCTGGTGCTTTGCTTTCTCGGCACCCCGGCCCGTGAACGCTGGCGGGACTGCCGGGTCGCCCGCCTGGGCGATTTGGCCTTGGCCATCGCCAGCATCGCGGCTTGCGGTTACGTGGTGCTGATGACGGAGCCGCTCTTTCACGGGTGGTTCCCCGACCTCTGGCCCTACGGGAAATCGCTGGGAAACCGCGCCGGTATCGAAGGACCTGCCGACTTTGTGCTGGGCGCGGTCGGCTTGTTGCTGGTGTTGGAAGCCACGCGCCGCTCCATTGGCTGGGTGGTGCCGGCGCTGGCGCTCCTCTTCCTGGCGCACAGCTATTACGGGCACCTGGCCCACCAGAACCTCCTGCCCGATCTGCCGGGCTGGCTGCTGCCGCATGCCGGCCAGGATGCCGCCTACCTGGTGAGCACGACCTTTTCGCAGTCTTTGGGCGTGTTCGGTCCGGCGGCCGGCGTCATGTTCAAGTATGTCTTCCTGTTCGTCATCTTCGGAGCCTTTCTGGAGATGTCGGGAGCAACCCGGTTCATCATCGATTTCGCTCAAAAAGTGTTCGGCGGCACGCCGGGCGGACCGGCCAAGGTGGCCGTTCTGGGCAGCGGGCTGATGGGGTCCCTCTCGGGCAGCGCCGTCGCCAACGCGGTGACCACCGGCACCTTTACCATCCCCATGATGCGTCACGCCGGGTTCGAAAGGCACGTGGCCGGAGGCATCACGGCCGCGGCGGCCTCAGGGGGAGCGCTGGTGCCTCCCGTCATGGGAGCCGGTGCCTACATGATGCTGGAGCTGGTTCAGCCCCAGGTGACCTTCCTGCAGGTAGCCAAGGCGGCCCTGATTCCCGCCATCCTCTACTATCTGTCCATTTTCCTGATCGTGCATTTCTACGCCCGGCGGGCCGGAGCGGTTGCGGCCGACCGAGGGCCGGCACGCCCGGTCTCCCGGTTTCAGGGACTGGTCTTCTTTTCGGCCCTGGGGACGCTGATCCTCTTCCTGCTGATGGGCTTCACCCCCTTCAAGGCGGTGAGCGGGTCCCTGGTGGTGATTCTGCTGCTGAGCATGGCCGGCCCCGGGGCCGGTCTGAGCGCAGCCCCACGCCGGTCGGCGCTTTCCGCCTTCGCCCTGGTGGTGGTCCTGCATCAGGCGGTTCTTGCCCAGGCCCCGGCCGTGCCCAAGCTGCGTCTCTATGCCGAGTCGCTCATCAACTCCTGCCTGGTGGGCATGTTCGGACTGCTGCTGTTTGCCCTGCTTCACCCCCGGTTGAGGCCGTCCATCCTGGAAGCGCTGGTCAAGGCGGCCAGGAACGGGGTGGCCCTGATCGCCGCCAGTGCCTGCGTGGGGATCATCATCGGTGTGGTCCAATCGACGGGAGTCGCCACCGACTTCAGCAATGTCATCAAGGGCGTGGTGGAATCCAGCCTGCTGCTGGCCCTGGTGGGAATCATGATCTGTTCCATCATCCTGGGCATGGGGGTGCCTTCGGTGGTCTGCTACCTGCTGATGGCCACCCTGATGGGCTCGCTGCTGGAACAGATGGGCGTGCAGCCCCTGGCGGCCCATCTGTTCATCTTCTATTTCGGTATGATGTCGATGGTGACCCCACCGGTGGCGCTGGCCGCCTATGCCAGCGCCTCCATCGCCAAGGCCAGGATCATGAAGACGGCCCTGGCTTCCTTCCGTTTCGCCCTGGTGGGCTTCACCTTGCCCTTCATGTTCGTCTACCGTCCCGAGCTGTTGCTGCTGGTGCCGCGGGATACCAGCACCCGCCTCAGCGACCGGATCACCTCCAACGCCTCCCTGGATCTGACCCGGCTTGGAAATCTGTGGGAACTGGGCCTGGAGGTGGGCACGGCCATTCTGGGAATCTTTGCGCTGGCGGCCGCCATCGCCGGCTATCTCAGGCGGCCCCTGCGGCTGGATCATCGCTTGATCCTGTTCGCCGCTGCCGCCTGCCTGCTGTCCCCGGAACTGGAGGTTCAGGGCTACAACCTGGGCCCCGGTCTGAACCTGGGAGCAGCCGTTGCCCTGGCAGGAGTGGTCGTGGCCAACCGGTGGTGGGCGGGGCCTGAGCCGGTTTCCGCCAGTGAGCCTGACGAAGGCCTGGAGGAATGACCACGCGGGAATATCCGTTGCCGCTGTCGAAAGTACTCGGCCTCCCTGAGCGCCCTCACCCTTCCGCCTCACCCTGTCCTCTGGACATCGAAATCCCCGCCGGCGCTCGGGTGACGCAGCCGTGTGCGGCCGACTGAATTGCAATCGGCGGGAGCCGTGCTAAAATGTTGATTCGGAAGGAACAGAGCCTGTGCAGGGTGAGGTAATTCATGAGCTCGGATAGCTCCGGACCCCAGCGGGATGGCGACCAGACGACCGCGGGCAACTATTTCGTTTCCAACTACCCTCCCTACTCCTTCTGGAAGCCCGATCGGGTGGGAGAGGCCTCGGCCGCCCTTCAGAGGCCGCCCCTGACCGACACCCCCCTGGGCGTTTACCTGCACATTCCCTTTTGTCGCAAGCGCTGCCATTTCTGTTATTTCAAGGTGTATACCCAGCAGGACGCTCCGGCGGTCGAGCGCTATCTGGACGCACTGGCCGCGGAGCTGAATCTCTATGCCGGCAAGCCCTTTGTCGGCGGGCGCAAGCCGCTCTTCATCTATTTCGGCGGCGGCACGCCCTCCTACATTTCCTCGAAACAGTTGGTGCGGCTTGCTGACGATTTGAAGGCACAGCTCTCCTGGGATGCGGCTGAGGAAATCACCTTCGAGTGCGAGCCGGGGACGTTGACGGAACACAAGCTGCGGGTGATCCGGGATATCGGCGTGACTCGCCTTAGCCTGGGGATAGAAAACTTCAACGATGCCATCCTCGAGGCCAATGGCCGCGCCCACGGTTCGAAGGAAATCGACCGGGCCTACCGGATCGCCCGGTCGGTGGGCTTCCCGCAGGTCAACATCGACCTGATTGCCGGGATGGTGGGCGAAACGGGCCGAAACTGGCGCGACTGCGTGCGCCGCACCCTGGAGATGGAGCCTGACAGCGTGACCATCTACCAGATGGAGATTCCCTACAACACCACCGTGTTTCAGGAGATGAAGGCCGCCGGCAAGAGCGTGGCCCCGGTGGCCGATTGGGGAACCAAGCGAGCCTGGGTGGACGAAGCCTTCTCGCTGCTGGAGCGGGGCGGCTACTCCGTCAGCAGCGCCTACACGGCGGTGAAGGATCCGGCTCGCACCCGCTTCCTCTACCGTGATCTGCTCTGGACCGGCGCCGACCTGGTGGGGCTGGGAGTGGCCTCCTTTTCCCATGTCAACGGCACCCACTACCAGAACGAGCATGACCTGCCGGGTTACCGGAGGAGCCTGGAGGAAGGACGGCTTCCCATCTACCGGGCTCTCACTCCCAGCCACGAAGAGCGTCTCATCCGCGAACTGATCCTTCAGTTCAAGTTGGGAACGGTCCGGCCAAGCTACTTCAGGGAGAAGTTCGATACCGATATCCGGCAGCGATTCGCCTCGCCTCTGCAAAGTCTGCAGCAGCGGAATTACCTGGAAGTGGGTGACAACAGCCTCAGGCTCAGTCGGGAGGGGTTGCTGCAGGTGGACCGCTTTCTTCCGGACTTTTTCTTGAGCCGGCATCGTGGCAGCCGCTATAGCTGATCCATGGGAAACAGTTTGCCGATGAATCCCGGGGACGACATTTTGCAGCGGCACGATTCGTTCGACGCCATCGTGGTGGGCGGGGGGCCGGCCGGAGCCACCGCCGGGGCCTTTCTGGCCCGGAAGGGGTGGCGAGTCCTGCTCCTGGAGAAGGAGCGCTTTCCCCGCTATCGCATCGGCGAGTCCCTGATGCCCTACTGCTACTTCACCCTGGAGCGGCTGGGGGTCATCGACAAGATCAAGAGTTCCCATTTCCCCAGGAAGTACAGCGTCCAGTTTGTCAGCACCCGGGGCACCGTCTCGACCCCCTTCTACTTCTTCGAGCATTTCAATCACGAGGCCGCCACCACCTGGCAGGTGTTGCGCAGCGAATTCGACCAGATGCTGCTCGACAACGCTCGCCAAAAGGGAGTGGAGGTTCGGGAGGGAACCCGGGCCGTCGAGACGGTCGAAGGGCAGGGTGCGGTGGCCGGGGTGCGTGCCATCGACGGCCAGGGCCGGAAGCACGAGTTCCGGGCTCCCCTGACCCTGGATGCCAGCGGTCGCGAGGTCTTCAGCATGACCCGCAACCGCTGGAAGGTGCGCGACCCCAGTTTGAACAAGATTGCGATCTGGACCTACTACCGGGCGGCTCGGCGAGACCCGGGGTTGGACGAAGGAGCCACCACGGTGGCCTATCTTCCCCAAAAAGGATGGTTCTGGTACATCCCTCTACCCGAGGACCGGGTGAGCGTGGGCATCGTCGCCGAAAAGGAATACCTCTACCGGAATACCCGCGATCCGCAGGCCATTTTTCAGAGTGAGATCGGAACCAACCCCTGGATCAGGGACCACTTGGCGCCCGGCAGGCAGGAGGGGCGCTATTGGGTGACCGGGGAATATTCCTATCGATCCAGGTATTGCGCGGCCAACGGCCTGGTGCTGGTCGGCGACGCCTTCGCCTTCCTGGATCCGGTCTTTTCCTCCGGGGTCTTTCTGGCCTTGAGGGGCGGGGAACTGGCGGCCGAAGCCGCCGATCGCGCTCTGGCCTCGGGAGACTGTTCCGCCGCTATGTTCGATGGCTACGGGAAAGAGATCACGCGCGGACTGGAGGCGATGCGGAAGCTGGTCTATGCCTTCTACGACCAGGAATTCAGCTTTCGGGCCTTCATCGAGCGATTTCCTCAACTGCGTGGGGATTTGACCGATTGCTTGATCGGCAACCTCTTCCGTGATCTGCAGCCGCTGTTCGACGGCGTTGCCGAGTTTGCCGCACCGCCCGAGCCCCTGTCTCATGGCAAGGCACTGATCGAGGCGCGATGAAGAGCGGAGCCTTCGAATTCAAGTTGACCCGCCGGGTGGAGTTTTCCGACACCGACATGGCGGGTATCATGCACTTTTCCAATTTCTTTCGCTTTATGGAGGCCGCGGAGCAGGCCTTCTTCCGGTCGCTGGGATTTTCGATACACGACACCCGCAGACGTCCGGTAGTCGGCTGGCCGCGTGTTCACGCAAGCTGCGATTTTCGTCACCCCCTCCGTTTCGAAGACCTGGTCGAGATTCACCTGCAGGTGGCGGAAAAGAGGGAACGCTCCCTGGTCTACTCCTTTACTTTTCGGCGGTTGAACGACCCGGCATCCCCGATAGTCGCCCGGGGCAAGCTGGCGGTGGCCTGTGTCTCCAGGCCCGAACCCCAGGGTCCCATGACTTCGATTACCATTCCCAAGTCCATCAGCGAAAAGATCGGGGTGGCGCCGGGGTTGTGAAGTTTGAAGTTTGAAGGATGAAGGGTGAAGTTTGAAGGATGAAGTTTGAAGTGTGAAGGGTGGTTGGCCGAGGGTATCGGGGACGGGCAAGCGCCTGATGAACTGACGGCTCTGCCGCATCGGCGGGGCTGCGGCCCGGCAAGCCGGCGCGCTCCCGGGTGGGCTTCATCCCAATTAACGGATTGATGAGTTGAGCTTTTTGCAAATTCGGCAGGGGGACGTTTGCCGGGAATGGCCACAAAAGGCACAAAAACACAACTTGTGCCTTTTGTGCTTTTTGTGGTTAGACAACATTTTTGACCGGGTCGCACCCAATTTCGAAAAAGGCAGAACCTCAGGATTGCCGACAAGACGACCTGCACCGCTGCGAAATTTGCAAGCAGCGGGCCAAAACAGGAAAAGGCGCTGTCGCTGGCGGAGTCCCGATGACCCGTCGGCACTGGGACTACGACATTGCAATCTGGTCGAACCAATCCGGAGCCCGGCATGGAAGGCTCTTCGGTGCAGGACCGCAGCAGGATAGAGAACGCCCAGCTTGCCCGGCTGCGGGTCCTGTTGCAGGAACTGCTGGCGGGCAATCGCTTTTATGCTCCCAAGCTGAACGAGGTGGGACTTTCTTCAGAGATCCCGAGCCTGGACGCCTTCCGGTCCTTTATGCCCTTCACCCAAAAGGCGGAATTGGTTGAAGATCAGCGCCGTCATCCTCCCTACGGCTCCAATTTGACCTACGGACTGGACCGCTACAGCCGCTTCAGCCGGACCAGCGCCACCACCGGCAAGGCGATGCACTGGCTGGATACGCCGGAAAGCTGGCAATGGATGCTCGACAACTGGGACCGCGTCTTTGCGGCCGCCACTGTTTCGTCTCGGGACCGCGTCTTTTTTGCCTTTTCCTTCGGACCCTTTCTGGGGTTCTGGACCGCCTTCGACTCAGCCGCGCGACGAGGCTGCCTCTGCATTCCCGGTGGGGGAATGAGCAGTTTGGCCCGGCTGGAAGCCATTCTGGAGAATGGCGTGACTGTGCTTTGCTGCACGCCGACCTATGCCCTGCGGCTGGGAGAGGTGGCGGCCGAAAAGGGCCTCGATTTGAAGCGGGGAAGCGTCCGGACCATCTTGGTGGCCGGCGAGCCGGGGGGAAGCATCGGCGCCACCGTGGCGGCGATCGAGCGGCTGTGGCCCCAGGCGCGGGTGGTGGACCACCACGGGATGACCGAGACCGGCCCCGTCAGCTATGGCTGTCCCAGGGAACTGCACCGGCTGCACGTTATGGAACCGGCCTTCCTTGCCGAAGTCATCGATCCGGGAGACCATCGTCCGGTGGCTTCGGGAGAGATCGGGGAACTGGTCCTGACGACGCTGGGCCGGACCGGTTCTCCACTGCTGCGCTATCGCACCGGCGACCTGGTCCGGCCGTCCCGGCCGCAGCCCTGCGCCTGCGGGAGTTGGGAACTGGGCCTGGAGGGTGGGATCCTGGGCCGCAGCGATGATATGGTTGTGGTTCGGGGAGTCAACCTTTATCCCGGCGCTTTGGAGGCAGTGATCCGCCGGTGCCGCCAGGTTGCGGAATACCGGGTGGAGGTCGACAGGCGGGGAACCCTGTGCGAGTTGAAGGTGCAAGCGGAGGCTTCCTGCGACTCTGTCGACGGACCAAAGCTGGAGAGACGGCTGGAGACCGAACTGCGGTCGGCATTCTCCTTGCGCATTCCGGTGTCCATTGTGGCCAGGGGGACCTTGCCACGACCCGAGTTCAAGTCCAGTCGGTGGGTGCGAGTCTGAGGGAGGTCAGGGTGAGAAACAGGATGAAAGGCTTCTTCGGGTTTAGGTTTGTCACCGGGCCGGAGAGGCTGGCCGGCTTCGGGTGCAACGGCCGTTCGATTCTTGCGGGAAGGCGGTTCGGTGGGTCTCCGGGCAGAACCTGCAAGCGTAGTGTGGGGGCGTTGCTGCTCCTGTGCCTGGGTTACCTTGTCCCACCTGTCCCAGCCGCGGAATGGTCTCAGTTTCGAGGATGGAACAGCACTGGAGTTGTGGAGACGTCTCCCTTGCCGGTACGGTTCGGACCCGATCGAAACCTGGTCTGGCGCGCTGCGATCGGTCCCGGCCAGTCTTCACCCGTCCTGACCCGGGACCGCATCTTTGTGTCGGCCGTAGAGGGAGATCGGCTTTGGGTGATCTGCCTGGACCGGTCCAGCGGCGATCTGCTGTGGAAACGGGAAGTCCCGCGTCCTCGGTCCGAGGTAATGCATCGAGCCAACGGCCCGGCCTCGCCCACTCCGGTGACTGACGGCAGCAACGTGTATGCCTTCTTCGGCGATTTCGGCCTGATTTCTTTCGACTCAGAAGGCCGGGAGCGGTGGCGCTTGCCCCTGGGGCCCTTCATCAACCCCATGGGCCAGGCTGCTTCCCCCATTCTGGCCGACGGCAGGGTCCTGATGATCTGCGACCAGGAAAGCGGATCCTTTTTTGTAGCGGTGGATCAAATGACGGGTGAAGTCCTCTGGCGTGTGGAACGCGCCGGCTTTACCCGAGGGTTTTCCACACCGGTGCTCTACCAGCCGAAGGGGGGAACGCTGCAGGCCCTGGTCGCGGGTTCCCATCAGTTGACGGCCTACTCGGTGGACAGCGGAAAGGAGATCTGGTGGGTACGCGGCTTGACCTGGCAGATGAAGTCGACCCCCGTGATCGATCGGGACATGCTCTACCTGAATGGATGGGCCGGGGGAGGGGATGACAGCCAGCGGGAGGAAGTGCCGAACTTTGCCGATTTCCTCGCCGAGCGGGATGTCGACGGAGACCAGCGCCTTTCCCAACAGGAAATCGAGGGCCTGCGCTTGAGATGGAATTTCGACCGTTTGGACCTGGATCGCACCGGCTTTCTGGAAGACCGGGATTGGCGGATTTATAGGGCCAAGCGATCGGCCCGCAACGGGGCCCTGGGCATCCGCCTGGGGGGCGAAGGAGATATGACTGCAAGCAATCTCCTCTGGAGGTATCAAAGGACACTGCCCAATGTGCCTTCTCCGCTCCTTTACGAGGACATCCTCTACCTGATGAAGGAAGGGGGAATACTGACCGCCCTGGATCCCTCCAACGGAAGCGTGCTCAAGCAGGATCGCATCCGCGAGGCTCTGGGAACTTACTACGCTTCCCCGGTGGCGGGGGATGGTAAGATCTTCGCCGTCAGCCATGAAGGAAAGGTGAGCGTCATCCGGGCGGGCGCCGACTGGCAGGTGTTGTCGGTCAATGACCTCGGTAGCGAATGCAGCGCAACCCCGGCCATCTCCGAGGGCCGGCTCTATATTCGGACTCGGGAGTTTCTCTACTGCTTCGGCGAGCACCGCCCCCCGGAGCAGCCTTTGAACGACAGGAAAGGAAGACGATAATAATGAACTGGCTTACCTTTGTGTGCGGAGCGGTTTTGGCCTGGGGCATGTACGGCGTCACCTTGCACCGCGGTCAGGCCCAATTGGCCAGTCCGCTTCGGGCACTCCTCTGTGTGGGCTTCGCCTACTTTCTGATTGCCGTACTGGTGCCGTCGGTGGCCATGTGGTCCAAGGGGGAATTTCAGGGGTTCACCACCGGTGGGACCCTAACGGCCATCCTTGCCGGTTGCCTGGGAGCGGCGGGAGCCATCTGTATCATCTGGGCGTTCAAGTCGGGAGGCAATCCCCTGTATGTCATGCCTCTGGTATTCGGAGGCGCTCCGTTGGTGAACGTCCTGGGCTCGGTGCTGCTTCATCCTCCCAAGACGGCGCCCAATCCGTTGCTGTATCTGGGCTTTGTCATGGTAGCCGTAGGCGCCGCCATGGTTCTCTACTTCAGGCCCAGTTCCTGAATACTCCACTGACAACGCCCTCTCAGGCGTCCGGGATACCGGGCCGCATGGCGGGGGCGGAAGTTCGCCCATTCCATCGGAGTTTCCCGGTTTCCCCAAACCGACCGGTTGCGCCAGGGTAACCTGGCGTCCATGCGGGAGGCAGGACTACGGAGTCGAAGCTCGTTTCCGAACAAGGTGATTCGATATGGCGGTCATTGAAGTCAGCAGAGTCTCCAAGCGGTTCAAGACCTACGACCGCAAGGAGGGCGTCTGGGGGGGCATTCAAAACCTCTTCCGCAGGAACCCCCGCGAAGTGAAGGCGGTCGACGACGTTTCCTTCACCGTGGATGCCGGTGAAATGGTGGGCTACATCGGGGCCAACGGGGCGGGGAAGTCCACCACCATCAAGATGTTGACCGGAATTCTGGTGCCCTCCTCGGGTTCCATTCGGGCCAACGGATACGTGCCCTATCGTGACCGGCACCAGTACACCCGGGGAATCGGAGTGGTCTTCGGACAGAGGACCCAGCTTTGGTGGGACATCGCGGTGGTGGAGTCCTTCCAACTGCTCAAGCGCATCTACGACGTCAGTGACCGCACTTTCGAGGAGCAGTTGGAAGTTTTCGACGCGGTCCTCAACCTGAAACCGCTGCTGTACACGCCGGTTCGCAAGCTCAGCCTGGGTGAACGCATGCGCTGCGACCTGGCTGCCGCCTTCCTGCATCGTCCCAGGATCGTATTCCTGGACGAACCCACCATCGGGCTGGACGTGGTCGCCAAGGAGAACATCCGGCAGTTTCTGAAGAGAATCAATGCCGAATTGCAGGTCACGGTGGTTTTGACCACCCACGATCTCTCCGATATCGAGGAGCTTTGCCGGCGGGTCCTGATCATCGATCGCGGTCACCTGCTTTTCGACGGCAGCCTGGAGGGTCTGCGGGAACGATTCGAGTGCAAGTCCCAGATCGTTTTCGAGTTGCGAGAGCCGGGACAGGTCGATTTCGGTCGGCTCGGGTTCAATTCTACGGTGGAGTTCCAGCAACTGGATGCCCTTCGCTGCCAGGCCGTGTTCGACAAGAAGCAGGTTGCCTCCGCCGAGCTGATCAAGGCCATCGTGAACTCCCTGGCGGTTCGGGACGTTATGCTGGACGACACCACCATCGAGGAAATCGTGCGTGAGATCTACAGCCGGGGCGAGGTCGTAACGCGTTGACGGTCACCCCCTACATTGCCTTCGCCAGAATTGCCTTCCTCAAGATCCTGGCTTACCGACTGCGCTACTACACGGGCATCGTGACCTACATGGTCAATGTGTCCGTCTACTATTTCATCTGGAAAGCGCTCTACCGGGGGAAGGAGTCCCTGGGGGAGTTTACCTTTGAGGAAATGATTACCTATGTATCGGTTGGATTCATTATTCGTACCTTCTACTTCAACAATATCGATCGGGAGATCGCCAACGACATCCTGTTGGGGCACATTGCCGCCAAGATGACGCGGCCGGTGAACTACCAGTGGATGAACATCGCCCAGGCAGCCGGCGAGTCGTTCTTTCGGCTCTTCATGTTCACCGTTCCCACCGCCCTGGCCATCCTGGTGGTCTTCCCCCTGCGGGCTCCGGCTTCACTGCACTCGGCCCTGGCTTTTCTGGCTGCTCTGGTGTTCTCCTTCATGGTCTTTGCAGCTCTCAATTTCCTGGTCGGCACCTGCGCGGTCTACCTGCACTCCATCCTGGGACTGATTCGGGCCAAGTATTTTCTGGTGGAGATTCTTTCCGGTCTGCTGATCCCCATCAGCTTTTTTCCGGAGACCCTGGCCGAGATCTCCCGATGGCTGCCCTTTCAATTGATCAGCTTCACGCCGCTCATGATCTACATGGGCAAATTCCAGGGCGAGCAACTGGTTACCAGTTTCTTGCTGGGACTGGGATGGACGCTGGTGCTGGTGGGCCTGGGCCACTGGTTCTGGCGGAAAGCAGCTACGAAACTGACCGTGCAGGGCGGCTGAAGCCGCGTTCCCGATTCGCCGCGCTGCAGCAGCGGTTTTGACTTGGACTGGCGGGAAACTTTAACCGGAGACAGGCGAATGAGACACCTCTCCATTCTGGGCTACTACTTCGCCCAGTACATCAAGGTCCGGCTGGCCTACCCGGGAGACTTCCTGATCTCGGTGTTCACCAGCCTGGCCGGCACGGTGGCCAGCTTCGGCTTTCTCTACATCCTCTTCCATCGGGTGAGTTCCCTCCAGGGGTGGGCTTTCGAGGAGTTGCTCTTCATCTACGGATTCAACCTGGTCTGCCTGGGGCTCTTTAACGTGCTCAGCATGAACCTCTACGAGTTCGGTGAGCGCTACATCATGGAGGGCCGGTTCGATCAGATCATGCTGCGCCCGCTGCATTCCCTCTTCCAGGTGATCTTCGAAGCCTTTCGAATCGAATCCTTTCAGGAGTTCGCCACCGGTCTGGTGGTGGTCGTCTATGTCTGGCACAAGCTGGACCTGCCCTTGACCCCGCTGGACCTGGTCCTGTTTCTGCTGATGACGATCTGCGGCGTGACCATCTATCTCTCGGTTTTCGTAATGCTCAGTACCCTGAGCTTCTGGTTCGAGGACAGGGTGGGCGTCTCTCCGCCAGTCTTCAACATGATCGCCTTCGGCCGCTATCCGGTGACCATCTACAATGTGTTCATCCAGTTCCTGCTGAGCTGGATCATACCCTTCGCCTTCGCTTCCTTTTATCCGACCACCTACTTTCTGCAGCGCCACGAGTTTTCGTCCTTCTTCGCCCTGGTGCCGGTAGTGGCGGCCACGTTCCTGGTGCTGGCGCTCATACTGTGGAGCCGGGGGGTGCGTGGCTACCAAAGCACGGGAAGCTGACCGGATTTTTACATCCGGTCCGGAACGGAAATTCCCAGCAGATCCATTCCCTCCTGCAATCGGCCTCGCAGGATGGTGATCAGGGCCAGGTAGAACCCTTTTCTCAAGGGATCGGGTTCATCCTTGATCCGATGGCGGTGGTAGAAGTGGTTGAGGGCCTGGGCCAGATTGAAGAGGTACTTGGCCACGCCGGCCGGCTCGCAGGTCTGAATGGCGACGCGGACCTGGGTTTCGAGCTGGGCGGCCAGGTATAGGAGGGACCAGAAGTCATTGCTGATCGACTGGCGGAGGAAGGCAGCGGCTTCAGGCTGATCCATGAATTCCGGAAGCGACTGGTGGCTGAATCGGGAATCGAGGGCTTCGACCTTGCGAAAGATGCTGTTGATGCGCACCACGGTGTACTGGAGGTAGGGGCCGGTCTCTCCTTCGAAGCTCAGTGCCTCCCGGAAATCAAAGGCGATGATCGAGTTACGGGTGTATTTCAACAGGAAATAGCGGAGGGCGCCGACCGCGATGGAACGGGCAATGGCCTGGGTCTCACCGGCGGCGAGCTGGGGATGGCGAGCCTGTACTTCGGCTGCCGACTTTTCCAGAAGCCTGTCGATCAGGTCATCGGCCTTCACCCCCAGGCCCTTGCGGCCCGAGACCTCCAGGTAGGGGCGGCGCCGGTCTTCTTCCGACAGTCGTATTCCCAGGTCCTGGCAGCAGGCCGGCGAGAGGCCCACCATTTCATAGGAGAAGTGGGTGGAGCGATCGGCCTGGTGGTGGAATCCCAGAGCTCGCAGGCCGGCGACCACGATGTTCTGCAGGTAGGATTGGCGCGAGTCGATGACGTTGTAGACCCGTTCGCCCCGGCCGAAATCCGGGTTGCTCGAATCCTGGTTGTCGAAGGAGTCGGTCATCATGACCCGATGGCCGTCGGAATAGGTATGGAAGGGACGATAGAAGAAATCCATGCCGAGCAGTCCCAGCTTCCATAGCTGATAGGCGATGTCCTTGCCTACATAGGTGACGGTGCCATTGGAGCGGACAATGATCTTGTCCTCCTCGTGCCCCGAACCGCCGGACGAGCTCGAGGAACCGGCCTGGTCGCGCGGGCCGGAGTCACCGGCTCTCATGACCCAGCAGCCCTCATGCCTTCCCTCGGTTTCGTAGTGGATCGCCCCGGCCTGCTTCAGGAGCTGGAAGGCATGACTCCAGAAATTGAGGTGGAGGATGTCGCTCTCCTTGGGGAGCAGGTCGTAGGCGACACCGATGCGACTCATGGTCGCCAGGTGGCAACGGACAATGGTTCGCGATACGTAGCGGGCGATGTCGGCGGTGTCCCCCTCGCCTTCCTCGATCTCCCGAAGCGTCCGACCCCGCAGCTCGCGGTTCTCCGGCGCAGACTCGTAGAAGGAAGAGACCCTGGCGTATAGATCCCAGCAGTAGTAGTCGAATCTGCCGGGAAGAGCCTTGATTTCCTTCAGGGTCCTCTTTTCCAGGTACTTGAAGCCGACCACCACGTCGGCGACCTGGACGCCGGTGTCGTCGATGTAGTTTTGGACCTCGACCCGCTCACCGACCGAGCGCAGCAGGCGGGCAAAGGTGTCGCCCAGAACGGCGTTGCGCAGGTGTCCGATATGGGCGGACTTGTTGGGGTTGATATTGGTGTGTTCCACGATGACCTTGCCCGAGTCGGGACCGGAGGGTCTGTGCGTGGGCGGTTGAAGCAGTTTCCTGAAAAAGTCATCTCGTTTCAGAAAGCAGTTGAGGTAGCCGGGGCCCGCCACCTCCATTTTGGCGACACCCGGAAGATCGGGGAGATCCTCCACGATCTCGGCAGCAATTTGACGGGGCGCCCTCTTCAGCTTCTTGGCCAGCTCAAAGCAAAAAGGGAAGGCCAGGTCTCCCAGTTCAACCCTGGGTGGTTGCTCCGCGACCACCTGGGGGAGGGAGTAACCGTAGCGTTCCCGAACGTATTCGATCAGCCTGGCCTTGATGCGATCGATCAGCGATTCCAGCATGGCGCCCATGGGTTGCAAAGGGACCCGTTCAAAAGCCTGCATCCTAACACAGTTCCCGCGAATGCCCCCGGGGCGAACCCCGCGTTTCTCATCGAGTCGGTGAGAAGGCTGCCGGTCAACCACAGAAGCCCTGCCGAGGCGCCGTTCGCACCCGGTCTCTGCAGGCAACCGTCTTTAAAGGGCTATTCGCTCAGGGGCAATTGGGATAGAATCCAGGCCCTTGCGGGGCGCTTCCCGGACCGGGAGCGGAGAGGACCGCCAAGCCCATGAAGCTCGACCACATCGGCATCGCCGTCCATTCCATCGAGAAGGCGCTGCGCAGCTACCAGGTGGCCATGGGCCTCGAAATGGAAGCCGCCATCGACGTTGAAGAGCAGAAGGTGCGGGTGGCCATCCTACCGGTCGGGGAGAGTCGGATCGAGCTCCTGGAGGCGACCGATCCTACCTCGCCCATCTGCCGCTTCCTGGCCAAGAGGGGCGAGGGAGTGCACCACATCTGCTTCAAGGTCCGGGATCTGGACCGGAAGCTGTCGGCGTTCCGCAAGGCCGGGATCCAGATCCTGCCCGATGCGGACGGAACCGGTTACGAAGGCCGGCGGATTGCCTTTCTCCATCCGCGTTCCACTCACGGGGTCTTGATCGAGCTGGTGGAGGAGTGAGGAGGCGGGGCGGCCCGTCCTCGGAGAAGGAGGGACTTTGGAACGCATTTCCATCGGCATCATTGGAGGCAGCGGTCTCTACGGCATGGAGGGACTGGAGGAGGTGGAGGAGGTTGCGCTCGAGACGCCCTTCGGTCCTCCCTCGGACCGGCTGGCGGTCGGAAGGTTGAGCGGGAAACGGGTCGCCTTTCTGGCCAGGCACGGGCGGGGGCATCGCATCCTGCCTTCGGAGCTCAACTTCCGGGCCAATATCTACGCCATGAAGGTCCTGGGAGTAGAGGTTCTGATCTCTGCCAGCGCCGTGGGATCTCTCAAGGAGGAGCATCGCCCGCTGGACATTGTCATTCCCGATCAATTCTTCGATCGAACCCGGGGGCGCGTTTCGACCTTTTTTGGAGAGGGACTGGTGGGACACATCAGCTTTGCCCATCCGGTATGCCCGGACCTGAGCCGGCTGCTGGAGTCGGCGGCGGCGGCCGTCGGGGTGAGCGCAAGGCGCGGGGGCACCTATCTCTGCATGGAGGGGCCGGCCTTTTCGACCCTGGCCGAGTCGAATCTCTACCGAAGCTGGGGCATGGACGTGATCGGGATGACCAATCTGCAGGAAGCCAAGCTGGCCCGGGAAGCCGAGATCTGCTACGCCACCCTGGCCCTGGTGACCGACTACGACTGCTGGCATCCGGAACATGACGCGGTGACGGTGGATCAGGTGATCGCCGTTCTGAATCAAAACAGCGAAAACGCCCAAAAGTTGATCCGTGAAGCGGTGGCCCAACTGGGGGAAACACCGGACTGCAAGTGCCGTTCTGCGCTCAAGTCGGCGCTGCTGACGGATCGGAGCCGCATTCCCGCGGCCACGCGGGAAAAACTGCACCCCATAATTGGCAAGTACCTTGGCTGATCTCCCCCTGTTTCGCCCCTTATGAGTCGTCCCGTTGTATGGGACGGCGGCGCGGCCAAGCGAACAGTGAATAGTGGCTAGTGGTTAGTGGATAGTGATTTGATCGACACGTTAAGCAAACTGCCTGAATTGGCCCCTGTTTCACCCTGAATGATTCGCACGTCAGGGCAGGGGCACGGCTAACACGCCCGTCAAGGAGAACCTCCCCCCGATGTCAATCCTGGTTGTAGGGTCCGTGGCATTCGATTCCGTTCAAACCCCGTTTGGCAAGGCCGACGAGGTTCTGGGAGGCTCCGCCTCCTATTTCTCCCTGGCGGCCAGCTTTTTTGCTCAGGTCCGACTGGTTGCCGTGGTTGGCGATGACTTCCCGGAAGACCACCTTCAGTTGTTCAGGGATTTCTCCATTGATATCCGGGGATTGCAACAGTCCCAGGGGGAAACCTTCCGTTGGAAGGGTGAGTACGGCTATGCCCTCAATGAAGCCAGGACCCTGGATACCCGGCTCAATGTGTTCGAGAGCTTCAGTCCGCGCATTCCCGAACTTTACCGGAAGTCGGATTGCGTCTTTCTGGGCAACATCGATCCGGTGCTGCAGGCAGGTGTGCTCTCCCAGGTGGACAAACCCCGTTTCGTGGCCTGCGACACCATGAATTTCTGGATCGAGTCCAAGCCGGATGAACTCCGGGAGACACTACAGCGCGTGGATATCCTGATCATCAACGATGCCGAAGTCCGGATGCTCACCGGGGAGCACAATCTGACCAGGGCGGCCCGACGCATTGCCGAGTGGGGCCCCAAGACGCTGGTCGTCAAGAAGGGGGAATATGGAGTGGCGATGTACCACGGCGGCTCCATCTTCGGCGCTCCGGCTTTCCCGTTGGAGGAAGTGTTTGACCCCACCGGGGCCGGGGACAGTTTTGCCGGAGGTTTGGTGGGTTATCTGGCGCGGTCCGGTACGCTCAATGACGAATCCCTTCGCCAGGCGGTCATATACGGTTCGGTGATGGCCTCCTTCAATGTGGAAGACTTCAGCCTGAACCGGCTAAGGACTTTGAAAACGTCCGACATACGGCGTCGCTTCCGTCAATTCAAGGAACTCACCCACTTCGAAGCCGGAAACTCCCTATAGGTCACAACATCCATGCGATTCGCCAAGGCAGAGGCCCTGGGCAACGATTTCGTGATCGTCGATGCCGGGCAACTGGCAGGGAAGGATGTCTCCCGGATCGCCCGGCAGGTCTGCCGGCGTTCCCTCGATCTGGGAGCGGACGGCTTGATCCTGTTTCGGGAGACGGAGGTCTCCGGACAGCCGCGCTTTTCCATGCAGGTCTTCAATGCGGACGGGAGTGAGGCGGAGATCTCCGGCAACGGCCTGCGCTGCCTGGCCGCACTGCTGATCCGGCAGGGGCAGGCAACCGGCGGGACGCTGGTTATCCAAACTGGTGCCGGCGCCAAGCGGTTGAGGCTGACCGACTCCAAACCGCCCGGATACTGCTTCAATCTTCTGATGGGAGAGCCCATTCTGGATCCGGCGGCCATCGACTTTCGACCGGATCCGCCCGGCGCCTCGCTGGTGCGGTATCCGCTGATGGTGGAGGACCGCATCCACCGGGTCACGGTCACATCGATGGGCAACCCGCACTGCTCACTGCTGGTGGCGGATCTGGAGAAAACCGATTGGGAAGGATTGGGGCGGCTGATTGAAGTCCAGCCCTGCTTTCCACGGCGCACCAACGTGGAGTTCGTGCAGATTCTCGACCGATGCAATCTGGCCGTGCGCTTCTGGGAGCGCGGAACAGGGAAGACCCTGGCCTCGGGCACGGGCGGCTGCGCCGCGGTAGTTGCCGCTTGCCTGAATGGGGTGTCCGATCGGGACGTTCAGGTCCACACCCCGGGAGGAATCCTGCAGGTTCACTGGCAGGAGGATAACCAATTGTCGCTCACCGGACCCGCCCGGATCGTCTGCCAGGGCCAATACTATCCCCTGGATGACTGACCAATTCTTGTCTGGAACGCCTCAGTTTCGCCTTTCATGAGCTGCCCCGTCGTTTGGGATGGCGGCCCCGCTTCGGTGGCAAGTGGAGAGTGGAGAGTGAAGAGTGGAGAGTGGTCAGCGGAGGGTATTGGGATAGGCAAGCACCTGATGGCCCAGTTGTATCTTCTCAACGACCGTGCCGAGACTGACAAGATGATTGGCGTGTCGATCGAATAGCTCTCCACTCTCCACTCTTCACTCGTCTTGAGCGCCCCTGTTTCGCTTTGTATGATCCGTCCGTTCGTCGGAGAACCGGGGGGTAATCAGGACATGAAAACGGACCACTCAAGGAGGAGGAACCGTGCCGGTCGAAAGCCGAACCATCCGATTGTCCACGCGAGGCTTCTGCGATGTGGTGGACATTACCCCTGAAATCGAATCCGCCCTGGCCGGCCAATCGCTCTCGGACGGCGTGATTACGCTGTTTGTTGCCGGTTCCACGGCGGGCCTGACCACCCTGGAATATGAACCGGGATGTGTGCAGGATCTCCAGGACGCGCTCGAACGCCTGTTGCCGCAGGCCGCCCACTATGCGCACAACGCCCGCTGGGGCGACGGCAACGGCTTTTCCCACATCCGGGCAGCGCTGCTGGGTCCATCGCTGCAGGTCCCATTCTCCGGCAGGGAGTTGAATACCGGCACCTGGCAGCAGGTCGTACTGGTTGACTTCGACAATCGTCCCCGTCAGAGGAAAGTCCTGTTGCAGTTCATCGGCGAATAGGGACGGTCTGGAATGCTTCGACTTCACCCTGTATCAGCGGCCTCGTCGTATGGAACGGTGGCGGGACTAGGTAAGAAGTGGAGAGTGACGAGTGGAGAGTGAAGAGTTGTTCGATCCGCACGTCAAGCATTTTGTCGGTCTCGGTGCAGTCCTTCAATTTAGTGCAATCAAATCATCAGGCACGTGACTGCGACCCGGACCGACCGCTGACCACTTGTCTGGAGCGCCCCCGCCTTGGCGGTTTACTCGAACCCCGAGCTGGCGCCCGGGGGCGTGTGAATCCCGCGCTGCCACAGCCGCGCAGCGGCGAACTAATGGCGTCGTTGGGGAATGCATCGCCGGTTCAAAGCCGCGTTTTGTGGATCCCCGGGTTCGCTCTGTATGATCCGTCCCGTCGTCGGGGACGGGGAGCTACTCGCTCTCCACTCTCCACTCTTCACTGCCTTTCCCTTTCCCAATGCATCGATAGACCATCAGCCCCAGCAGCCCGTAGAGGATCCCGTCCCCCCAAAAAACCCAGTACACGCTAATGGATGCCAACAGTCCGGCCATTATGGGACCGAAGGCGTTGCCCATCATGGTGAAACTGGAAAGCAGGCCGAAGCCGGTAGCCCGTCGCTCGTCGGGGATGACCCGGCTGGCCAGGCTGTAGGCAATGGTCACGATGCCCCCTGCCAGAAATGCCTGTGAGACCCTGAGCACCAGGAGATGGGTAGCGCTGGTCGCCAGGGTCAGCGCCAGGCAAAAGGCCAGTCCGAGGCCCAGCCGCTGCAGAAGGAGCCCGCGGGCTGAGTACCGGGCCATCTTTCGGCCGAAATACCAGGCAGCCAGGGCTTCCCCGAAGGCGGACAGGGAGAGGATCAGGCCGGACAAGCGTGCCGCCCGGACCGGGTTGGCGGTCACGGAGGTGATGAATAGCGGGATGGCCGGGGCAAAGCTCCGTTCGATTACGGTAGCCGCGAGCAGCAGGATGGCCAGAACCTTCAGGTTGGGCAGTCGCCACAGGGAGAACAGACTCTCGGGGGTAGTCTCGTCGTCGGGAGCTGTTCGGGAAGAATCGCGATTGGGGTTGTCCCGGTATAGAAGCAGAAACAACACCAGGGTGAGGAAACACATTGCCGCCGTGACGAAGAAGGTGTTTCGAATGCCGATCCAGGCTGCCAACACTCCGCCCAGGAAGGGGCCGAGGGCCATGCTGAAGGTTTGGGTTGCCTGCAGACCGCCGATCGCCCGCGTAATCCTGTCCCGTGGAGCGGAGTGGGCCACCAGAGCCACCGAGACGGACCCGAATCCTCCGAAGAACCCCGAGAGAATCCTCAGAATCAGCAACTCCTCAACGTTTCTGGCCAGGCCCATCAGGAACCAGATCACGAACAGAACCAGTGAGACGCGGATGGCCATGATCCTGAGGCCGTAGCGGTCCGCCAGCTTCCCCCAAAAGGGACCGACGAACGAGGTGATCAGAGGGCTGATTCCCAGGATGAGACCCGACCAGACAGCCACCGCCGCCCGGGACTCCACCCCAAGTTGAGCCACGTAGAGCGGCAGGAAGGGCATGACCAGCATGAACCCGGCGCCGATGAGGGCGGCCGAAAAGGTGGCGGCCAGGTGATTGCGGCGCCACTGTTCAAGCAGCAGCCATTGCACGGGAATGAATCGGGTCATGGAACTAGGTTGAGGTTGCGTGATCCTCGGGCCGTCCGGCGGGCCATGCCAGTTCGTCTAACACCATGCGGAAGGGATATCCCCTACGGCATTCGAGAAGGGACACGAAGGCCGCCAGGAGAAACCCACATAAGGAAAACGACGAACCACGAATGGACACCAATGGACACCAATGAACGAATTGATGAGTTGAGCCCTTTGCAGAATTCGGCAGCGGGACGTTTGCCGGGAATGGCCACAAAAGGCACAAAAACACAAATTGTGCCTTTTGTGCTTTTTGTGGTCAGACAGCGTTTTTCACCAAGTGGCACCCGAACGGCAGGGAGCCCGGTGGTCAGTCCGAATCCGTGGACGGTGTCGGGTCCGAACGGTTGAGCAGCCGGATCATGACAAAGTTGACGGCGACGTGCGACAGCGTATTGGGGAACAGGGTGCCGCTCAGCTCGAAGAGACATCCGAAGAGAAATCCTGCAAAGGCCGCATAGGCGGCCCAGGGGAGAAAGACCTTGCGGGGAACAAGGTGCACCGCCCCAAAGAGCAGGCTGGTGGGAACCAGTCCCAGCAGCGGTTGGATGACGCCTCGGAAGAAGACTTCTTCGGCCGTGCCGCTGAACAGGGCGATGGCTCCGATCTGCCAACTCCCCAAGGGCACCAGTATCTTTCGAAACTCCCGGTCCAGTTGTCGAGCCCAGAAAAAATTCCTGCTGGCGTAGAGCGATAGTGCGATCAGCAGCAGGGCCCCCGCCAGGCCCCAAAGCAGGTAAGTTGCGGCAGTTGCTCTTTCCGTTGGGAGAAAGAGTATCCAGGTCAGTCTACCTTGAAGGTAGATGATCCCCATGGCCAGAAGCCACAGGACCAGGTAGAAACGCAGGGCCGGTACCAGAATGGTCATGTTCGCCGGTCGCTCCCGTCCGGGCAGGCATGGCCCTCTCGAGGGGAGTCCAGCCAGCAGCGCCACTCCACCGCCTCAGGTGCGGTAATCGGCATTGATGTGAATATACTCGGTGGTGAGGTCGCAGGTCCAAAAGGTGGCATCCGAGCTGCCGGCATGCAGTTGAACGGTCAGATCGATGTCCCGTCGACGCAAGATCTCGCTGGCGCGGCTTTCCTCGAAGCTGACGGCTCCACCCTGGCGGCAAACGACCAGGTCTCCCAGTGATATGGAGACCCGTCGGCTGTCGAAGGGAACGCCCGAATAGCCCGCGGCGCAGATAATCCGTCCCCAGTTGGCGTCCTCCCCGGCCAGGGCCGTTTTTACCAGGGGGGAATTGGCGATGCTCCGGGCGATTTGAGCCGCATCCTCCTCGGAGGGGGCCCCGGTCACCCGTATGGTCACAAACTTGCCGGCGCCTTCTCCATCCCGCACAACCTGCTGAGCCAGGCTCTGGCATACCCGGGTCAGTCCCTCCACGAACAAATCCTGAGCGGGGCTATTCGGCTCGATCGTCGGTATTCCCGAGCCTCCATTGGCCATAATGGCCAGGGTGTCGTTGGTTGAGGTATCCCCATCGACGGAAATCCGGTTGTAGCTTCGCCGGCAGGCCTGCTCGAGCGATTGCCGCAACAGGACAGGGCCGATATCGGCATCGGTCAACACAAAGCCCAAGGTGGTGGCCATGCGTGGATGAATCATGCCGGCGCCCTTGGTCATGCCGGCAATGCGCACCGGCCGGCCGTTTATCGAGGCTTCGGCGGTGCAGACCTTGGGAGTGGTATCGGTGGTCAGGATGGCCTGTGCGGCGGCTCCCAGCTCACCGGGACCCAGTGCGCGTTTCAGGTCGTCCAGCCTGGCGGTGATGCGGTCCGCCGGTAGGGGAACTCCGATGACTCCGGTGGAACACACCAGGACCTGTTCCACCGGGACGGCCAGGGTTCCGGCAGTGGCCTCCGCCATGGCTACGGCCGCCTCCATGCCGGATTCTCCGGTACAGGCATTGGCGTTCCCGGAATTGATGATCATGGCTTGAAGCGCCCCCCCGCTTTCAAGCAGGTGCCGTTGTGAAAGCACCACCGGCGCGGCCTTGACCGCATTGGTGGTGAATACCGCGGCGCCCCGGGAGGGACGAGTGGAATAAAGCAGGGCCAAGTCCAGGCCGGACGTCTTGATGCCGGAAGCCGCGGCGGCTGCCTGGAAGTCCTTGGGAGGCAGGATTACAGCAGAATTCAGGGTCCAGTTTTCAGACACTTGTTCCCCTTTCCGAGGGATTCCGCAGGGTCAGGGACTCTTCTGCACGGGACAATGCTTCGGCAACTCGCGCCGGCGACGTCCCACCCGCAACCGACCGCGCCTCAATGCTATGCTGGACGGACAAGGCCTGGAAGAGGTCTTCTGTGAAGAGCGAAGAAAACTGGCGGTAGCGACTCAGGGGCAGCTCCGACAGGTGGATGCGCTGCCTTTCGCACTCCAGAACGATCCGCCCCACCAGCCCATGGGCCTCGCGGAAGGCCATTCCCTTGCGGACCAGGTAATCGGCAAGATCGGTGGCGGTCATGAAGTCACCCTCAAGCGCTCTTCGGGCTGCCTCGGCGTCGATTTTGAGGGTGCGCACCACCACCTGAGCCACCTGCAGGGATTCCAGCAGGGTGTCCAGGGTGTCGAAGAGGGCCTCCTTGTCTTCCTGCAGGTCCTTGTTGTAAGTCAGTGGCAATCCCTTGAGCAGGACCAGGAGCCGGGTGAGATTGCCGATCACTCTTCCCGTTTTGCCGCGCAGCAGTTCCAGGGAATCCGGATTCTTCTTCTGCGGCATGAGGCTGCTGCCGGTGGTGACTTCATCGGAAAGTTCGATCCAGCCGCACTCCGGCGTCGAAAAGAAAATCAGGTCCTCGGCCAGTCGGCTGAGGTGCACCAGCGTGACTGAGCCGGCGCTGACGAAGTCCACCAGGTAGTCCCGGTCGCTGACGGCGTCCAGGCTGTTGGCGGAGATGCGCGAGAATTTGAGCTTCTTGCGCAGGAACTCGCGGTCGACGGCGAAGGCGTTTCCAGCCAGCGCTCCCGCTCCCAGGGGCATGCAGTCGGTGCGGCGGAAGCAGTCGTCGAAGCGATCGCGATCCCGGGAGAACATCTCGAACCAGGCCAGCAGATAGTGAGCCAGCAGAATGGGCTGGGCCTTTCTCAAATGGGTGTAGCCGGGAACCACCAGGTCGGGTCGGCCCTTGGCCTGACTCAGCAGCTCGCCCATCAGTCCCTTCAGACCTTGTTGGACCTTGCCGATGGCCTTCTTGAGAAACAGTCGGGTATCCACCGCCACCTGGTCGTTTCGACTTCTTCCGGTGTGAAGTTTCAGCCCGGGTTCACCGATGATCTCCACCAAGCGCGCTTCCACGAAGCTGTGTACATCCTCGTCCTCGGCGTCCGCCAGGAAACCGGGGTCCTGCCGGGCCCGGTCGCGGATTTCTCCCAATCCCTCCAGGATCCTCCGGAGTTCCCGCGGAGAGAGTATCCCCGCCTGTTCCAGGGCCTCGGCGTAAGCCATGGATCCCTCGATGTCTTCCAGAATGAGTCGGCGATCCAGGCCGAAACTGGCGTTGAAGCGCTCGAACGCCTCATCCATGCCTTGGGTGAATCTTCCGCCCCACGTACTCACGGCTGCAACCCTCCGTTTCCGTGTGAGACCTGCATCCCAAGATGTTGTGCCGCACCGGTCCAACTTTTCGAACAACCCCGGTCTCAGCGGCGGGATTGTTGCCGCTCAATCAGGGCGCGGACTTGAACAGGCAATCCGAAGAGGTTGATGAACCCCTTGGCGTCAGCCTGCCGGTAACCGCCGGCCTGGTCAAAGCTGGCCAGGTCTTCCCGGTAGAGGCTGTGCCGGGAGGACCGGGATGCCACCGTGAGGTTGCCCTTGTAGAGCTTCAGGCGAACGGTGCCGCTGACCGGCTGTTGAGTCGCCGTCACGAACGAATCCAAGGCCTCGCGCAGCGGGGTGAACCACTGGCCGTTGTAGACCAGGTCGGCGTAGGTGAGTGCCAACATGTCTTTCACCCGCAGGGTGTCCCTGTCAAGGCAGATGGATTCCAGCTCCCGATGAGCCTGCATCAGAATGGTCCCGCCCGGAGTCTCGTAGGTTCCCCTGGATTTCATTCCCACCAAGCGGTTCTCAACCATGTCGACCCTGCCGATGCCGTGTTCTCCTCCAATCCGGTTGGCCTGCTCGACCAGTTCGGCCGCCGCCAGGCGCTGGCCGTCCAGGCCGACCGGAGTCCCCGATTCGAATTCCACTTCCAGATAGCGGGGTTGGTCCGGTGCTTTTTCCGGCGCCGCCGTGAGGTGCCAAAGGGACTCCTCGGGTTCGGAGGTCGGATCTTCCAGCGATCCGCCTTCATGGCTGAGGTGCCACAGGTTGCGGTCCTCGCTGTAGATCTTTTCCTTGCTGGCCGTGATGGGAATCCGCCGCTGGTGGGCGTAGTCGATGGCATCCTCCCGCGACTGGATGTCCCACTCCCGCCAGGGAGCGATCACCTGCAGATGGGGAGCCAGGGCCTTGTAGGTGAGTTCGAAACGAACCTGGTCGTTGCCCTTTCCGGTGCAGCCGTGAGCCACCGCGTCGGCTCCTTCCCGGATGGCGATCTCAACCTGTCTCTTGGCCAGAATGGGGCGGGCCATGGAGGTCCCCAGCAGGTACTTGCGCTCGAAAATGGCTCCGGCCCGCAAGGTGGGCCAGACGTAGTCCCGAATGAACTCCTCCTTGAGATCTTCCACGTAGAGTTTGCTGGCCCCGGTTCTCAGCGCCTTTTCTTCCAGTCCCTCCAGCTCTTCAGCCTGGCCGACATCGCCCGCCATGGCGATCACTTCACAGCCATGGTTTTCCTTCAACCAGGGAATGATGATCGATGTATCCAACCCACCGGAGTAGGCGAGTACCACTTTCCTGACCACGACATACCTCCTCTACACGGCCTCGCCGGCCATCAGCAGCAACAGCAGGGCTTTTTGCACGTGAAGGCGATTCTCCGCCTGGTCGTATACCACCGATTGCGGCGAGTCGATCACTTGGGGCGCCACTTCATAGCCGCGATGGGCGGGCAGGCAGTGCATGAACAGCGCCTCCCGTCCGGCCAACTCCATCAATTGACCGTTCACTTGATAGTCGGCGAAGACCGTCGCCCGGTCTTCCGTCTCCGCTTCCTGACCCATGCTGGCCCATACGTCGGTGTAGACAGCGTGCGCCCCCCGGACAGCCTCCCTGGGATCTTTCAATACCGTGATGGTGGCGCCGGTGGCCCCAGCCGTAGCCATGGCTTGACCCACGATTTCAGGGTTGGGTTCATAGCCGGCCGGGCTGGCCACCGACAAGTGAATTCCCAGTCGGGCGGCTCCCAGGATCAGAGAGTGGCAGGTGTTGTTTCCGTCACCCACGAAACAGAGTTTGACGCCGGAGTGCAAGGACAGCCTTTCCGAAAGGGTGAAATAGTCTGCCAGGGCCTGGCAGGGATGCAGCAGATCCGTGAGGCCGTTGATCACCGGAATTCGTGCATGTTCCGCCAACTCCACCACCGAGCGGTTCTTGTAGGTACGGGCGACGATCCCATGGACCCAGCGCTCCAAATTGCGCGCCACGTCCCTGATGGATTCACGCTCACCGAGCTTGGCGTCGCTGTGATCCAGAAACAGGGCATGTCCTCCCATACTGGTCATTCCCACGTCAAAGGTCACGCGTGTTCGCAGGGACGGCTTCTCGAAGATCATGGCCAACGTCCTACCCTTCAGGCTGAGGGCGAAATCGTCCGGAGCCTTCTTGATTCGCCTGGAGACCTGGAAGATGAGCTGGATGTCTTCGGGAGTCAGATCCTGAATGGACAACAGATCGGAGACGCTGAGCCGCTCCCTGGAAGCTGAGCCGGCCGTGGCGGGATCAGACATGTGCACCTCCCCTTGGCCTGCAGGCCGGTCGTGCAAGGCTGCACCGGGGCCCGCCGGTTGCCGCCGGGAGGGTCCTGGGCCTATTGATCGGCGGGAACGTTGGAAAAAATCTTGTCGAGGGCTTTGGCAAAGCGAGCAATCTCTTTTCTGGTGATGATGTAGGGCGGAAGAAAGCGGAGCACCGTGTTGGCCGTCACGTTGATTACAAAACCGGCCTCCAGGCACTGGTTGACGATCTCACGGGCCGGAAAGTTGACTTCGATGGCCAACATCAGTCCCTCGCCGCGCACGTCCACCACGAAGGGGTATTTCCGTTTGAGATCCAGCAGCTTCTGCTTGAAGAACTCCCCTTTCTCGCGAAGATCCGCAAGAAACCCTTCTTCCTGAAGGATTTTGACGAACTCGAACCCGAGGCGGCAGGCCAGGGGGCCTCCTCCGAAGGTGGTACCGTGGTCGCCGGGTCCAAAGGTCAGGGAAATCTCTTTGGAGGTCAGCACCGACCCCAGCGGCAAGCCCACGCCCAGAGGTTTGGCAAGCGTGATGATATCCGGCCGGATTCCGAACTTCTGGAAGTAGAAGTAGCGTCCCGTGCGGCCCAGTCCGCTCTGGATCTCATCGAAAATCAGCAGGGCCCGGTGTTCTTGGCATAGGTCGCGAGCCGCCTGTAGAAATTCCCGGGAACAGGCGTGCACTCCGCCCTCGCCCTGGATGGGCTCGATGATAATGGCGCAGACCTTGTCATTGAACTTGGACTGCAGGTCTTCCACCTGGTTGCGTTTCACGAATTGAAACCCCGGAACCAGGGGGCCGAACGGGGTCCGGTACGTATCGTTGTAGGTGGCGGACAGGCTTCCATAAGTCCGTCCGTGGAAGGAATCGTCCAGCGTCAGAATCTGGTTCTTGCCTTCCCCCAACTGGTTCTTGTAGGCGTATCCACGGGCCAGCTTGAAGGCGGCTTCCACGGCCTCGGTGCCGCTGTTGCAGAAGAACGCCCGCTCCATGCCCGAGATCTCCAGCAGCTTCTGGGCCAGCAGGGCCTGATAGGGGTGGTAGAAGAGGTTGGAGATGTGGATCAACTTCTTGAGCTGCTTGCGCATCGCGTTGGCGATGCGCGGATGGTTGTAGCCCAGGGCACTGACAGCGATGCCGGAGAGCAGATCCAGGTAACGCTTGCCCTCAAAGTCGTAAAGCATGCACTTGCGCCCTTTTTGGACATACAGGGGGTACTTCTTGTAGTTGCTGAACAGGACCTGGGACTCGAATTCCTCAATTTGTTTCAGATTCATCAAATAGTCCTCCGAAGCATGAGTGGGGCGCCCTGGACGTGTGCCGGGGGGCTCCCAGGAAACTGACTGCAGAGCGGATGGGGTGCCGAAGGCTTACGGAAGAAGTGCAGGCCCTCAATTCCGAACGGCGGCCGTCAATGAATCGCCGTCCCCAGGGATTCACCGGATTCCAGCAACCGAACCAGGCAATCGTGCTCCCGACCGCCAAGAATATTGACCTGGGAGAGTCCTTCCCGGATGGCCCGCTCACAGGCACGAGTCTTGGGAAGCATGCCTTCGGAAATCACACCCTGTTGCCGTAGGCTCTCCATTTCCGTTCGACTGAGTCGGGGGATGACCTGGCGGTCCGCGTTCAGCACGCCCGGGACATCGGTAAGAAAGATCAACCGATCGGCCCGACAGATGAGGGCTACGGCCGAGGCCATCTCATCGGCGTTGACATTATAGAAAGTGGCGTCCGGCCCGACTCCGAAACAGGCAATGACCGGGCAGTAGTCGTGCTCCAGCAGCAGATCCACCAGGGCGGGATTTCCCTGGGAGATCTCTCCGACCTGCCCGTAGTCGAACGGGGGATCGTCCGGCTGGTCATCCCCGTATTTGTGAGCCAGAAAGCTCGATCCGTCGGCGCCGCATAGACCGACGGCCCCCCCTTCCAGGTCATTGAAAACCGCTACGATGTTTTTGTTGACCAATCCTCCCAGGACCATCTGAACCACCCGCATGGTCTCCGGGTCGGTAACACGCAACCCCCTATGGGTTTCTGTGGG